>QEUY01000216.1 GCA_003577365.1 Chloroflexota bacterium
CGCGCGGCTGACCAGCGAAGACCTGCGCGGGCGGCTGGCGCTCTATACCTTTACCTACACGCGCTGCGAGGCCCCCTGCCCCCAGCCAAGCCGCACCCTGCAGCAGCTACAGCCGGCCCTGGCCGCCATCGACACCGGCGATATCCCGCTGGACTATGTGGTCATTTCGTTTGACCCTGAATACGACACGCCCGAACGGCTCTCGGCCCACGCCCAGGCGCTGGGCGTCGACCCAGATCGTTGGCACTTCGTCACCGGCGCGCCCAACCAGCTCAAAAATGTGATCGGCGGCGGCTTCGGCGTCTACTTCAATCAAGAGACCGGCGGCGATTTTACCTTCGACCCGGTCTTTGCGCTGGTGGATGGCTGGGGCATCCTGCGCGCCGTCTATCGCACCCCATCGCCCGACCCCAACATCCTGGCGCGCGACGTGCGGCTGATCGTCAAAGAGACACGCAACAGCCAAGGGATCAACCGCTATGCCTACGAAGCCGCGCATCTCTTTTCGTGCTATCCCAGATAATACAACCACTTGAAGCAACCATGACCAAGCCCGATTCGACCCTACAGCCGGCGGAGACCGAACAGCCCGCCGCTCAACCAGCGCCCACGCTGGGCCGCCGGTTTCTGTGGATCGCCGCCGGCGCGCTGCTCCTGTTGGTGCTGCTCGTGGCGGGCGGCTGGTGGCTGCGCGTGCCGGAATTACACGGCGTCTTGCTGCAGTCGCCGCGCCAGGCCGACGACTTTACGCTCACCGCCTCGACCGGCGAACCGCTGGCGCTCAGCGATCTGCGCGGCAAATTCGTGCTGATCTACTTTGGCTATACCTTCTGCCCCGATGTCTGCCCCACCACGCTCAACGACCTCAAACAGATGGCAGCGGCCCTGGGCGAACAGAAGATGCAGCATGTTCAGGTCGTGCTGATCTCGGTGGACCCGCAGCGCGACACCCCAGAGCGGCTCGCGCTCTATGTCAACTCGTTCAACCCCAGCTTCCTGGGCATGACCGGGGAATTGGATGACATCCAGCGCATCGCCAGCCAGTTTGGCATCTTTTTCGAAGCGCAGCCTGGCACACCGGATACCGGCTATCTGGTGGACCACACCAGCGTCGTCACCGTCATCGACCCCGAGGGCTATGTCCGCCTGATCTTCCCCTATGGCACGGCCGGGAAAGACATGGCCGCCGATATATCCTATCTCATGCGGCGCGGCTAGACACGCGCCCCCGCCTGCACGCAAGACAGCTCACGTCTGTTTTTCTGCAATGTACGAAGATCGCGAGAGCATTCCACAAGGAGGCAAGTTTGTGAAGCAAGGCCCTGATACACCCCAAGGCACAATTGCGCTTTTATTGGTTTACCTCCTGGTCATCCTGGCGCTGTGGGGTAATGTCTACTTTACCATGGTGTCGAGAGGGGTCGCCCAATGACCGAGCATCACGACGAAGCCCAGGCGGAGTCCGCACGGGCAGATGAAGCGCAGGCGGGCGAGGTTGCCGGCGCCGAGCCGCACGGCGGCGAAGTCGTAGCGCCCACGATCCACGTCGACCGCTATGAAGGCATCTGGATGCGCGTGATCGCGGTCATGCTGGCGATCTTTTTGATCACGGTCACCATCTCCGGCTTTGCCGTGGGCTTCCAAGTCCCCGGCGTCTATCAGCGCATCGACCCGACCAAACTATATGAAGCGGGCAGCCCCTTTGCCGAGCCGGGTCTGCGCGAGCTGGCCCCCGGCAAATATGAGGCCTATATCCGCGCCCAAATTTGGCAGTTCACCCCCAACGAGATCCGCATCCCTGCCGGTTCCACGGTCACCTTCTATGTGACCAGCCAAGACGTGCAGCATGGCATCAAGATCGCCGAAACCAATATCAATATGATGGCGCTGCCCGGCCAGATCTCTCGCCTGACGACCCGTTTTGATAAACCGGGCACCTACAACTTCGTCTGCCACGAATATTGCGGCCAGTTGCACCACACCATGTATGGGCGCATCATCGTCGAGGAACCGGGTGCTGAACAGGCCCAGGTACAATAAAGGAGAAACCGCACGAATGTCTGTTCAAACTATGCCTGCTGCCATGCCCGCGGCGCAGCCTGTCCCTGTCGCGCTGACAGCCGCCGACCACAAGCGCGTCAACCGGCTGACCGGCTGGAATATCGGCGTCGGCATTGCCGCCCTGTCGATCGGCCTCTGGCTCGGCGTGCTCCAAGGGCTGGACCATGCCGGACTCAACCTGTATAACCCGCTCGCCCCCGGCATCAAGACCTACTACCAGGGGTTGACCATCCACGGCGTACTCAACGCGCTGGTCTGGACGACCTTCTTTATCGTCGGCTTTTTCACCTTTGTGGTCGTCAACAGCCTGAAGCGCCCGCTGCGCTACCCGTGGGTCAACACCTTGGCCTTTCTTCTGATGCTCGTCGGGCTGCTGATCGCCGCCTATCCGCTCTTTGCCAACCTGGCGAGCGTGCTCTACACCTTCTACCCGCCCATGCTGGCCGACTGGACCTTCTATTTTGGCCTGACGCTGCTGGTGGTGGGGTCGTGGGTCGCCGGCTATGGCATGTACTTCACCTATGGCGCATGGCGGCGTGAACACCCTGGCGAGCGCACCCCCTTCCTGGCCCTGGCCTCGCTGATCACGATGGTGATGTGGCAGTTGGCGACGCTGGGCGTGGCCGCCGAGATCCTCTTCCTCCTGCTGCCTGGCGCGCTGGGCTGGACTGATGGCGCAGACCCGCTGCTCTCGCGCTCGCTCTTCTGGTACTTCGGCCACCCGCTGGTCTATTTCTGGTTGCTGCCCGCCTATGTCTCTTGGTATGGCATGCTGCCGGCCCAGACCAACGGTAGAATGTTCAGCGATTCGCTGGCGCGCCTCGTCTTTTGGCTCTTCCTGGTGCTGTCGGTTCCGCTCGGTTTCCATCACCAGTTCGCCGACCCTGGCATCCCGCGCATCTGGAAATATATCCACTCGTCGATCACCTTCAGCGTCGCCTTCCCCAGCCTGATCACCGCCTTCACCGTGATCGCCTCGCTGGAGATCGGGGCGCGCGCCCGCGGCGGCAAGGGCTATTTTGGCTGGATCCGCCGGCTCAACTGGGGCGACCCGTCCTATGCGGCGCAGAACTTGGCGATGATCCTCTTTGCCTTTGGCGGCATCAGCGGTATCACCAACGCCTCGTACAACATGAACATGGTCGTGCACAACACCTCATGGATCCCCGGCCATTTCCATCTGACGGTCGGCTCCGCCACCACGCTCACCTTCTTTGGCATCTGCTACTGGCTTGTGCCCAAGCTGACCGGCAACCGGCTCTTTACGCGCGGGCTGGCCTTGGCGCAGGCCTGGACTTGGTTCTTTGGCATGATGCTGTTTGGCAATGCCTATCATCTGCTGGGGCTGCGCTTCAGCGTGCCGCGGCGCACCATGTTGAGCGAAGCCCCCTATCGCGCCGCCGAATGGACCCCCTTCCTGTTCGAATCGGCGGTGGGCGTGACGCTGCTCTTTATCAGCGCCACGATCTTCTTCGCCATCATCCTGGGCACGGTCCTGATTCCGGGCCGCAAGCTGAAGGAAGCGATTCACATGCCCGTGGCCGAGCCGCTGCCGGGCCATGAGGCCCCGCTCTGGCTCGACCGCTGGTGGCCTTGGCTCAACGGCGCCATCGCCCTGATCATCATCAGCTATGGCCCGATGATCTATCAACTGATCCGCGACGCGCAGGCCGTCCCCTTCGCCCCACGCGTCTGGTAGGTTCCGCCCAATCTCCGGCGGCAAGCTTTACTCAACCACCTGGTCACCTGACCAGGTTGCATACCGGACGGCGGTCTAGCCGCAAAGCTCACCAGGTGCATGGCGTACTTGGTGAGCTTTTTCTTTAGACTGTGGACAGGTCTCCGTATGTTACCGACCGGCCACGGGGTGGGTTGTCCACCGCTGCCGTCTACTGTATTTGCACTGCCAAGGAGATTTACCAGATGGCGACATTCGTAGCTAACCAGGCCGCAGATCTAGAGCCGGCCAATGCAAGCCAGGCCGATAAGACCTGGGTGTACATGTTCAATGAACTGGATAAGGTAGAAGCCTACGTCAAGCCCAAGAGCTGGGATGACGTCAAAGCGCTGTTGGGCGGCAAGGGCGCCAACCTCTTCGAAATGACCCGCCTGGGCGTACCGGTCCCCCCCGGCTTCACCGTTACGACTGAGGCCTGTAACGCCTACCTGGCCTATGACCGCAAATTCCCCCCTGGACAGTGGGAACAGGAAGTGGCGGCCATGCACAAGTTGGAGCAACAGACGGGCAAACGGTTTGGCGACCCCGAAAACCCGCTCTTTGTCTCCTGCCGCTCCGGCGCCAAGTTCTCCATGCCCGGCATGATGGACACCGTCCTCAACATCGGCCTCAACGACGAGACCTCCAAAGGGATGATCCAGCATACCGGCGACCCGCGCTTTGTCTACGACTCCTACCGCCGCCTGGTGCAGATGTTCGGCGCGGTGGTCTTGGGCGTGCCCGACGAGCCGTTCGAGGAGATCATCGAGGAGGTCAAAAAGCAGCGCGGTGTCAAGCAAGACGTCGAACTGACCGCCGAAGAATGGCAGCACATCACCGAACGCTTCAAAGGGCTGATCACCGCCTTTGCCGGTCGTGAGTTCCCGCAAGACCCCTACGAACAATTGGAACTGGCTACCCGCGCCGTCTTTAACAGTTGGTTCGGCAAACGCGCCGTCGACTATCGCAACGCCACCAACATCCGCCATGACCTGGGCACCGCCGTCAACATTCAGATGGTGGTCTTCGGCAACATGGGCGAAGACAGCGGCACCGGCGTCGCCTTTACGCGCAACCCGGTCAACGGCGTCAACGAGATGTATGGCGACTATCTGCTCAACGCCCAGGGCGAAGACGTAGTCGCAGGCATCCGCAACACGCTGCCTATCTCGCAGCTCCAGCGGGACATGCCCGAAGTCTACGCCCAGTTCCGCGACATCACCGAGAAACTGGAGCACCACTTCCGCGAGATGCAGGACGTGGAGTTCACCATCGAGCGCCGCAAGCTGTGGATGCTGCAAACGCGCGACGGCAAGCGCACCGCCCGCGCCGCCATCAAGATCGCGGTCGACCTCGCCAATGAAGGCTTGATTGACAAGAAGACGGCGCTGATGCGCGTCAAGCCCGAACAGGTGGACATGCTGCTCCACCCGCAGTTTGGCGAAAAGACCAAGCGTGCCGCGCGCGACGAAGGCCGCCGCTTGGTCGAGAAGGCGGTCAACGCCAGCCCCGGCGCAGCGGTCGGCGTCGCCGCTTTTGATGCCGACATCGCCGAGAAATGGGCGAAAGAGGGCAAGGCCGTGATCATGGTCCGCCCGGAGACCAAGCCCGACGACGTGCACGGCATGATCGCAGCCAAGGGGATCCTCACCAGCCGCGGCGGCGCCACCAGCCATGCAGCGGTGGTCGCCCGCCAGTTCGGCACCCCGGCGGTCTGCGGCGCCGAGGCGCTCCAGATCAACGTGTCGGAACGGCTCTTCACCGTCGAGCGCGAGAGCGGCACGATTGAAGTGCATGAAGGCGACTGGCTGAGCATCGACGGCGGCACGGGCGAAGTCTACCTGGGCCAACTCGAAACACATGAACCCGACTTCGAGCGCGAAGTCGACCTGAATACCCTCCTAGGCTGGGCCGACGACACCCGCCGGCTGGGCGTCTGGGCCAATGCCGACTATCCGGCGGACGCCGAACGTGCCCGCCGCTACGGCGCCGAAGGCGTGGGGCTGTGCCGCACCGAGCACATGTTCTTTGCCGAAGACCGGCTGCCGATCGTGCAGGAAATGATCATGGCCACCGGCAAGGCGCGCCGGGTGACCGCCCTGGAGAAGCTGCTGCCCATGCAGCGCAGCGACTTCGAAGGCATCTTCCGGGCGATGCACGGCCAACCGGTCATCATCCGCCTGCTGGACCCGCCTCTGCATGAGTTCCTGCCCTCCTATGAGGAATTGGTGCAGAACTTGGCCGACCTCAAGGTGCGGCTGCAGCACTTCCACACCCTGAGCGAGATCGACGCCGCCCTGGCCGAAGTCCGCGCCAAGGAGGATGTCCTGCGCCGGGTCGAATCGCTGCGTGAAGCCAACCCCATGCTGGGTCTGCGCGGCGACCGCCTGGGCCTGGTCATGCCTGAGATCACCGAAATGCAGGTACGGGCCATCTTGGAAGCGGCGGTGCGCGTCAAGCGCGAGGGCGTCGTCGTCTATCCGGAGATCATGATCCCGCTGGCGGGCCATGTCAACGAACTCAAGCGCATGAAGGAGATCGTCGAGGCGGTGGCCAAGCAGGTCTTCGAGGAGATGGGCGCGACCGTCGAGTACAAATTCGGCACCATGATCGAGGTGCCGCGCGCCGCGCTGACCGCCGACGAGCTGGCAACCGAGGCCGAGTTCTTCAGCTTTGGCACCAACGACCTGACTCAGACCACCTTTGGCATCAGCCGTGACGACGCCGAAGCCAAGTTCCTGATCCAGTTTGTGGAAGAAGGCATTCTGCCCAACAACCCTTTCCAGCAGCTCGACCGCACCGGGGTGGGCAAACTGATCGAAACAGCCGTCAAGCTGGGGCGCGGCACGCGCGCGGACCTGCATGTCGGCATCTGCGGCGAACATGGCGGCGACCCAAGCAG
>QEUY01000217.1 GCA_003577365.1 Chloroflexota bacterium
GCCGCGCTCTTCGGCTGCGCCACGCTGCCGCTCTTTTATTGGGCGGCCCGCGCCTATGTGCGGCCTGCCGGCGCGCTGTTGGGGCTGGCGCTGCTGGCCCTCAGCCCCTGGCATCTTTGGGCCAGCCGTTTGGCTGAGGTCTGGATCGCCGTGCCCCTGCTCCTGCTGGCGGCGCTGGGCGCGGGTGCGCGCGCCCAGCAGACGGGCGATCTGCGCTGGGCGGCGCTGGCGGGCGGCAGCCTGGGGCTGCTGCTGGCCCAACCTATCGCGCTGCAAGGCGCGACGCTGGTCTATCTGGGAACTGCCGCCGGCCTCACGGCTTGGGCTTTGCGTCGCGACGGGCGCAGGACGGCGTGGCCCGCGCTGGCGATCACGCTGGGCAGCGCGCTGGTGACGGGGCTGCCCCTGGCGCCCTCCGCCGGGCGCGGCGCCGCGGCGGCTCTCGGCGCGGACACGGCGGGGTGGTGGGCCGGGGTGGCGGCGCTGCTACACGGCGGCGGCGCGCCGCTGGCGCTCTTTCTCGAATCCCCGCTGCTGCCGCCATTCCTCAGTGCAGCGGCGCTGGCCGGGCTGCTCACATCGGCGGGCGCACGGCGCAGGCGTGATGCGCTGTTGCCCCCCGCCGGCCTGCTGATCTACCTGGCGATCGGGCCGGAGGCGCGCCTGCCCGCCTTGGCGGCGCTGGCCTGGCTGCCCTTTCTCTATGTGGGCGCAGCCGTGGCGCTTGATCAAATCGCCAGTGCCTTTGATGCCGCCTGGGCGCGGCTGGTGGCGCTGCCACGCGGCCTGGCGGTGTCGTTAGCACTGCTGTTGGCGCTGCTGGGGCCACAGGTGATCGCCTTGCAGCGCCAGTGGCGCGCCCCGGCGAGCGGCCAAGCCGCCGTCGAGGTCGCCATGGGCCGCTATCTGGCAAGCTGTCTGGCCGGTCACACTGCCGGCGATCCTGCCGAGGATCCTGCCGGTGACCTGTGTACGCAGATAGGGGCCGGCGCGCCGATCTTCTATGTGCCGCCCGCCGTGCTGGCCCATCCTGCGACCCAACTGCTCTTGGGCGCGGCGCAGGACGCGTCGCGCGTGCAGGCGCTGGACGTGGGCCGCGACCTGCTGCCTACCGCATCCCCGCAGGGCAGCCTCGTCTATCTGGTGGGGATCGACAACCAGCCGTTGATCGACCTGCTCCAGCAGTTGTACCCCGGCGCGCAGGTCCACGCCGAGCCGCGCGACCAGGCCGGGCCAAGCCTCTTTTTGGTCTATGCCATCCGCCGCGACGAGGTGATAGCCCACCAAGGGCTGGCGGGGAGCTATCGTGCCGGTGACAGCCAGGGGATGCATCAGGACGGGCCGCTGGCCTTTGCCTGGGCCGGTGATCCGCCGCAGACGCCGCCCTTTGAAGTCGCCTGGGAAGGGTCGCTGCTGCTGCCGGTGGCCGGGAGCTATCTTTTCCAGATCGAGGGCATCGCGCCGCATGCGCCCGACCCGGTGGTGAGCATGCAGTTGGACGGGCGGCTGCTGTTGGATACCTCTCTGGGGCTGGTGGAGCAGCGCCAACAACTGGCGCAGGGCTATGCACACCTCAGCCTGCGCTACCGCACCGCCAGCGCACCCGGCGACTGGGCGATCCGCTGGCAGCCGCCCGGCGGGGCGAACGAGCCGATCCCGCGCGAGGTGCTCTACAGCCCGCCGCTGCCCAATATCGGTTTGATCGGAACCTATCATGCGGGCGATAGCTGGCAAGGGCCGGCGCTCACCGTGCGCAAAGACCTGGTGCTGGGCGCGCCGGTTGATGTGCCGCCCCCCTACAGCGTGGTGTGGCGCGGCCACCTGGCCGTGCCGCGCGCCGGGGAGACGCTCTTTGCCGTGACCGCCAACGGCCCGGTGCAGATGACCGTCGCCGGGCAGCCGCTGCTCGACTATGCGCCGCCGGCGCAGGTGGGCGATGGGCCGAGCTTTAGCCAGGCCAGCATCGTTCTGGCGCGCGGCTGGCAGCCGGTTGAGGTGCGCTATGCGCCGCCGCAGGGCCAGCCCGACCTGCGCCTGCTCTGGCAGCCGCCGGGCAGCAGCCCCATGAATCTGCTCAGCCGCTATCTGCTGCCGACCACGGCGGAGGTGACGACCGGCGATGTGCCGCTGCCGCCTGCGCCGGAGCTGATCGACGCGCACCTGGGCGATGACCGTTTTGCGCTTTCGACCAGCATGGAGGTCTATCAACCGGCACGCACGCTGCCCCCGCAGAGCTTGCCGCCGCTGCTGGCCGACCTGCGCCGCACGGTGGGCAGCGTGTGCGGTGCCGGCCAAGCGCAGTTCAACCTGCCCCATGGGCTGGCCCTGGACGCCGATGCCGGGCGGCTCTATGTGGCCGATACGGGCAACCGCCGCGTGGTCGCGCTGGATGTGGCGACGGGGGACTTTGTCCAGGTCTACGCCGCCGAGTTTCAAGAGCCGGTGGATGTGGCGCTGGCTCCGGACGGCACACTGTTGGTGTTGGATGCGCTGGCCGCGGCCCTCTTCCGCATCGACCTGGCTACGGGCGAGGTCGCGCCGCTGGCGGTGCAGACCGGTTTCTATCGCCCGCGCGGGCTAGCTGTGGATACCGGCGGCATGATCGCCGTCGCCGACACCGGCGGCGGGCGCGTTGTGCTGCTGGACGCGAGCGGCGCGCTCCTGGCCCAGTTTGGCGGCCCGGCCACGCTCTTGGGCCAGGGCCAGCCGGTGGACACGCTGGCCGCGGGCGAGACCCTCTGGACGGTGACTGCCGAGAATGGGCGGCTGTGGCGGCTGGATGTGATGGGCAGCCTGGCCGCGCTGCCGCGCAGCAACACGATCGACGGCCCACACCTGGCCGGTCTGCCCGACGGGGATTTCTTTCTGAGCAGCCCGGCAGGCCGCACGCTGCTCTATGTTGCCGCCAACGGCCAGCCGCTGGCCCAGGTGGCGCACGGCGGCAGTTTGGCCGCACCCACGGGCGTGGCCGCCGCACGGCATGCCGGCGCGGTGACCTTGGCTGTGGCCGACAGCGCCACCTGTCAAGTGACGATCTGGCAAGTGGCGCTGGACCAGGTTGCACGGGAGTAGGCCGCGCCGCACAAAGCCGGCCCGGAGTATGGTACAATCCTGGCAGCGCCGCGCGCGTTTGTCAGGTGTTCGCTGTGGGCGACCCCCGGCGTGTCGCTGGGGTTGAGACAGAGAGAAGCATTGAACCGTTCGATTCGTCTTGTCCTATTGGCGGCTGCGCTGTGGCTGGCCGCGGCCTGTGCGCTGCGTGCGCCGGGCGAGGAGCCGTTGAGCGCGGCGCGGCTGGAGGCGTCCACGCCGGCTGCGCAAGCGCCAGGCAAGCCCGCCGGTGGGCTGCTCAAACAGCCGCCCGCCACCATGACTCAACCCACCGGCGATCTGACCCAACTTTCGACCGCCGAGCAGCTTGACCTGGTGGTCCCCCCCACGCGCGACCTGCGTGACCTGGCGCTGCGGCTGAACCCGGAGGTAGGCAATATCCCGCTGGTCGTCGGCGACGGCACGCCCGACTATGCCGTGGGCGATACCCTGGAGTTCTGGGTGCATGACCTGGAGGCCAACCGCAACTTCCGCATCACCGCCGAGCTGATCCACAAGACCGGCGTGGCCTATGCCTGGGTCGAGCAGGGCAAGCCCGCCGACCGCGACCAGATCATTCAGGCCATCGACCGCTTTAGCCGCGACAGCTATCCTGCGGTGCGCGCCTTTTTTGGCAGCGAATGGAACCCCGGCGTAGACAACGACCCCCGGCTGCATGTACTCCACGCCACCGGGCTGGGCGATGGCATCGCGGGCTATTACAGCAGCGCCGACCAATACAGCCGCTTGGCGCGCGCCTTTTCCAATGAGAAGGAGATGTTCTACATCAACCTGAGCTGGCTCAACCGCTCGCAAAACTATCTCTACTATGAGACCGTGCTGGCGCATGAGTTCCAGCACATGATCCTCTGGTATCGCGACCGCAACGAGGAAACCTGGATCAACGAAGGGCAGAGTGAGTTTGCCCAGGTGGTGGCGGGCTATGAACCGAGCACGCTCTTTGCCGATGTCTTTGCCGCCAACCCCGACACGCAGTTGACCGCCTGGGGCGAGACGCAGGGCAACAACGGCCCCCACTATGGCAGCGCCTTTCTGTTTGTCAGCTATTTTGCCCAACGCTTTGGCGCAGACCTGACGCGCGCCCTGGTGGCGCACCCGGCCAATGGGCTGCGCGGCGTCGATGCGGTCTTGGCCGCGGCAGGCCGGCCCTTGAGCGCAGACCAACTCTTTGCCGACTGGGTCGTCGCCAACTATGTCGACGACCCCAGCGCGCTGGGCCAGGAGGGGGTCTATGGCTATCTGGACTTTGACCCCAAGCCACCCACCCCCGCGGCCCGCTACGACGAATATCCCACCGAGGCCGAAGCCGCGACCGTCTATAACTATGCCGCCGACTATCTGCTGCTCGAAGGCCGCGGCGATGTGCGGCTGCACTTCCGCGGGGCCACCGCTACCCGGCTGGCCGACCTGCAGCCGCACAGCGGGCGGCTGATGTGGTGGGGCAACCGCGGCGACGATTTCGACACGCGCTTGACCCGGCGTTTTGACCTCTCTGACCTGCCCGCAGATACGCCCGTGGAGATGAGCGCGGCGCTCTGGTATGATATCGAGGATCGCTACGACTATGGCTATGTCATGGCGAGCCGCGACGGCGCACACTGGACGCTGCTCAGCGGCGACCGCATGGCCCCTTTTGAAGCCGAGGGCAGCGCCTTGGGGCCGGGCTATACGGGCAGAAGCGACGGCTGGGTGACTGACCATTTTGACCTGTCGGACTATGTGGGCGGCGAGGTCTGGGTGCGCTTTGAATATGTGACCGACGACGCCGTCGGCGCGAGCGGCTGGTTTGTGGACGACATCACCCTCCCCGCCCTGGGCTATGCCGCCGATTTCGAGCAGGGCGCGGACGGCTGGCAAAGTGAAGGCTGGCTGCTCACCGACAACCATCTGGAGCAGGGATGGCTGCTGCAACTGCTGACGCTGGAGGATGGCCGCTTGGTGGGTGTGGATCGCTTTACGGTGGACAGCCACGGCCAAACCACCATCCCGGCGCAGTTGGGCGGGCGGCGCAGCGCCGTGGTCGCGGTCAGCGCCTTGGCCCCGATGACCACCGAGCCGGCGGACTATGAGTATTGGATCGACACAAATTAGCACCAAAATTCGCATTAAAGGGGACCCATGAAACACCAGACGATCGCCGTTCTGGACTATGGCAGCCAATACAGCCAACTGATCTGCCGGCGTGTGCGTGAGGCCCAGGTCTATGCCGAGTTGATCCCGTGGGACCGCGCCGAGGCGCTGCTGCCTCAGCTCGACCCGCAGGGCATCATCCTCTCCGGCGGCCCTAACAGCGTCTATGAACTTGGCGCGCCGACGCTGCCCGCGGCGGTGCTGGCGCAAGGCGTGCCGGTCTTGGGCATCTGCTATGGGCTGCAACTGTTGGCCCATGCGTTGGGCGGGAAGGTTTCCCCCAGCCGGGCGCGCGAATTCGGCAGCGCGCAGGTGACCGTGACCGGCGGCCATGCCGAAAGCGCCAGCCCGCTCTTTGCCGATCTGCCGCCCACGCTGGACGTGTGGATGAGCCACGGCGACCGCGTCGACTCGCTGCCGGAGGGCTTTGTCGCCATCGCGCACAGCGCCAACTCGCCGCTGGCCGCGGTCGCCGACGAGGCGCGCAAGCTCTATGGCATCCAGTTTCACCCGGAGGTCGTCCACACGCCCTACGGGTCGGCGCTCTTGGCGAACTTCGTCAAGCGCATCTGCGGCTGCCGTGGCGACTGGACGCCCGGCCACTTTATCCAGGAGACCGTGGCGCGCATCCGCGACCAGGTGGGGCCGGATGGGCATGTGATCTGCGGCCTGAGCGGCGGCGTGGACAGCGCCGTGGCCGCCACGCTGGTGCATCGCGCCGTCGGCGACCGGCTGACCTGTGTCTTTGTCGATCACGGGCTGCTGCGCCAGGGGGAGGCGGAGCAGGTGATCGATACCTTTCGCCAGCACCAGGGGATGCGGCTGGTGGCGGTGGATGCCAAAGAGGAGTTTTTGACCGACCTGGCCGGCGTGACCGACCCGGAGCGCAAACGCAAGCTGATCGGCGCGCGCTTTATCCGCGTCTTTGAGGGCGAAGCGGCGCGGCTGGCCGCCGAATGGGGCACAGGCACGCCTGCCTTTCTGGCCCAAGGCACGCTCTATCCCGACGTGATCGAGTCGGCCAGCAACGACGACACGCGCCACGCCCGCACGATCAAGACCCATCACAACGTGGGCGGGCTGCCCGAAGATATGACCTTTCGGTTGATCGAACCGCTGCGCATGCTCTTCAAGGACGAGGTGCGTACCGTGGGCGAGGCGTTGGGGCTGCCCGAAGAGATCGTCTGGCGGCATCCTTTTCCCGGCCCTGGTCTGGGCATCCGTATTCTGGGGGATGTGACCTGGGAGCGGCTGGAGACGCTGCGCCGTGCCGATGCGATCTTCCTGGAGGAGCTGCGCGCCGCTCATCTCTACCGTGGGACGAGCCAAGTCTTTGCCGTGCTGCTGCCGGTGCGCAGCGTGGGCGTGATGGGCGACGGGCGCACCTATGCCAACACCGTGGCGCTGCGCGCCGTCACGACCGACGACTTTATGACC
>QEUY01000218.1 GCA_003577365.1 Chloroflexota bacterium
CTCCCGGTCGGCGCGCGGGAAAATTGACCAGGATGGTGGGAACCGCTATACTACTCGTTGTGCCTTTTTTCGGTGCGACTGGGCTAGACCGGCCGGGAGCGATCATGGCAAGCGAACCGCGCAAGCAGGATGAGAACCCGCTGGACGAGCTGGCGGCGCAGGCCAGCGATCAACTGGGTGGAAGTTCGGTGGCGATGAGCGGCAGCGCTGCCTCCCAAGTGGCGGGGGGCCAGGTGCAGATGTCGGGGTCGTCGGCGGGGCGCGTGCGTGCCCATGCCCTGCACATGGAAAGCTCCGCCGCGGCCTGGGTGCAGGCCGGCGCCGTGGAGGCCGAGCAGAGCGGGATCGCCCTGCTGCTGGCGCGTGAGGTGACGCTGCATGACTCGGCCACGCCCTTTGTGGCAGCAAACCGGGTGCGCGCCGAAAATGTGCAAGGTCTTTTTGTCCTGGCGGGTCAGGTGCAGGGCAATGTCAAGAGTGTCTTCACCTTGTGGACGGCACTGGCCGCCGGGGCCGGGTTTGGTGCGGTCTTATTTGGGCTGCGGACTTGGGCCAACGCGTCGACACGCAGGGCGCGCACCAAGGAAAAATCGTAACAGACGAAAAATGCTTGTTCAGAGGAGTTGGTTCCATGTCTGAGTTGAAGATGAATGCCCAGCCGCGTCAGCTCACCGGGCGCAAAGTACGCCAGTTGCGGCGGGAGGGGCTGGTCCCGGTCGTGGTCTATGGCAAGGGCCAGGCGCCGATCAACCTGCAGGTGAACGCCCGCCAGTTGGAGTTGACTATGCAGCGCGGCGGCGTTTCGCAGTTGGTGCAGGTGGTGGTGGACGGCGGCGCAACCCATAACGTGCTGGTGCGCGAGGTACAGCGCCATCCGGTCAGCCACCAGTATCTACACGCCGACCTCTATGCCGTCAACATGAATGAGAAGCAGGAAGTCAGCGTGCCGGTGGTCTCTGTTGGCAAGCCCGACGCCCTGGCCACTGGGTTGATGGTGCTGCAGGCGCTCGACGCGGTGCATATCAGCGCGCTGCCCGCCGACATTCCGGCCCACATCGAGGTGGATATCACCAAGCTGGATGTCGAAACCCCGATCACCATCGCCGATCTGCCTGCGCTGCCTGGCGTGGAATATCTGGGCGACCCGGATGAGCATCTCTTCACGATGATCGCGACGCGTGTTCAGGAGGAAGAGGAAGAGGCGCCGGTCGAGGAGGAGATGGCCGAGCCTGAACTGGTGGCCCGCGGCCGCGAAGAGGAAGAAGAGGAAGAGTAAACGCTGCGCCGGACCTAATTCCGGTGGAGACGATTGCGCTTGAAACGCGCCGGCATCGATGCCGGCGCGTTCTTGTTTGGCGCACTCTAGGGAACGTAGGCCAGCGGCTCTTCCACAAACTGCATGGGGTCCACGGCGACGCCATAGATGCGCAACTCCCAGTGCAGATGCGCGCCGGTGCTCAGCCCTGTGTTGCCCACCAGCCCCAGGCGGTCGCCGGTCTTGACGGTTTGGCCGGGCGTCACGTCGATCTCGCTCAGATGCCAAAAGCCCGCATAGACGCCGAGACCGTAGTCGACGATCACGGCGTTGCCGCGCACGGTCAACGGCTCGGCCAGCACGACCACCCCGTCGCCGGGGGAGACGATCGGCACCCCCTCCGGCGCGCCAAAGTCCTGGCCGGCGTGGTAATCGGAGATGGGGCCGCCGTCATAGCTGCGCCGCGTGCCAAAGGGGCTGGTGGTCTCATATTCCAGCCCCACCGGCCGTGAGAAGGGGTGCGTCCAGAGCAGTTGCGGCGTGACCGGCGACCAGGCGGCCACGACCTTCTCCAGCTCTGCCTGTATCAAGGCGGGGTCGAGCAGCGCGCCGCGGTCGGGCGGCAGCGCCAGGATTTCGCTGAGATAGCCGCCCTCGCCGACGGCGACCGGCCAAGTCTGGTGGAGCGCCAGGCCGTTGGCGGCTGTGTAGGAGAGCGTAAACCAATAGGAGGAGGGCGCGATCAAGGCGGGCACGGGCAGATAGGCCCACTGGCGCAGCGGGTCGTCGGGCAGCGGCGTAAAGTGGATGGGCAGGTCATTCCACAGCCCGCGCAGCTCCAGCGGGCGTTTGGTCTGTACGACGACCCGGCCCGTGCGCCCTTGGCGCAGCAGATCGGGGACCTGGACGGCTTGGACAGCCCCGAAGCGCAGCGCGCCGGCGGTCGCCGCGGCGCGGGGCAGCAGCAGCGGCTGGCCTGGAAAGAGCCGGGCGCTATCGCCGAGCGCGTTGAGCGAAGTCAGTGTCTCCAGCGGCTGGCCGTAGCGCGCGGCGATGGCCGCCAAGGTGTCGCCGGGGCGGGCGCGCACCACAGTGGTATCGGCTGCTGTCAAGCCCGGATCGTCCGCCTGATCGGGGAGCGCGGCGCTGGGGATGACCAGGACCTGGCCCACCTCCAACTGATTGGGGTCGAGGAGGCCGTTGGCGGCGACCAGCGCCTCTACTGAAACGCCGTAGCGCGTGGCGATCTCGCCGAGGGTGTCCCCTGCGACCACCGTATAGCTCTGCGCTGCGGGCGTTTGGGCGAGCGCCGGGGCGGCGCTCCGGGAGAGCAGCCACCAGCCGCCCAGGAGCAGCAGTCCGGTGACCAGGAACAGGCGTGCAAGGCGTGCCAGGTGTGTGAGTCGTCTAGTTGGCGTAGATGCCGGGCTTGAGCACGCCGATATAGGGTAAGTTGCGAAAGGTTTCATTGTAGTCAAGACCATAGCCGACCACGAAGTCGTTGGGGATGGCAAAGCCTACCCAGTCCACATGGATATCGACTTCGCGGCGCTCGGGCTTATCCAACAGGGTCACGATGCGCAGGCTGGCGGGCTGGCGTTCCTGCAAGATACGCACCAGGTAGTTGAGGGTGTGGCCGCTGTCGATGATGTCCTCGACGATCAGCACGTTGCGTCCCTCGATCGACTTGTTCAAATCCTTGAGGATGCGCACGACGCCGCTGCTGCGCGCCGCTACGCCATAGCTGCTGGTCGCCATAAAATCGATCTCATGCGCGATGGGGATGGCGCGGATCAGGTCGGCCATAAAGACAATGCTGCCTTTGAGCACCGAGATCAGCAGCAGATCCTGGCCCCGGTAGAAGTCGGCGATCTCTGCGCCAAGCTCGGCGATGCGCGCCTGCAGCGTGGCTTCGTCGACCAGGACCCGTTCGATGGCGTCTTCCAGTGGCATGGCGCGCAGCGCAGTTTGCGACGGCATAGCTCCCCTCCAGTCTGTCAGGTTAACGCGAAAGAGTTGGCCGCAAGGGTTCGAGCGCCGGGTTGGGCAGTGGGGCGGCGATACCTTCCTGGGTCACAGTACTTGCCTGGGGCATCGTGTCCTGGGCGTCCGTTTGCGGGGCAAGGGCGGGCAGCGCGGCATCGGGCAGCAGGGGAACTTGTTCCATGGGGCCGCCGGTGGTCACCAGGGGGCCATAGACCCAGCCGCTGGTCTCGTGATAGCGCACCTGCCACCAGTCGGGCCAGTTGGGGTGTCTGCCGGTGATGGGCAGGGCCACCCCCGCGGCGGCTTGGGCGACGATGTCGAAATCGGTGCTTGGCCCGCCGCGCAGGTTGAGCAGAGCCGTCTGAACAAAGGCAGTGGGGATCGTGGGCGGCGGCGTGGGCGCAGGGGGCGCTTCGGGTACGGCAGCGGGCAGCGCGGCGACCTGGACCGGCACACCGCCGCCTGCCTTGAACTGGCCGCTGTAGGCTGCGGTCAAGTTGAGGAAGTGGTCGCCAAAGGCGGCACTCGGTTCGATGTAGGAGCCTTCGGGCCATTCGTTGAAGCTGTTGACCACGATCCAGTTGGGATGGCTGGCGATGGCCGCCTGCCACGACTGCGCGTAGTAGTCGCCTCCGGCGCGGTCACGCGCAAACCCGCCGCCCCCGCGGATGCGCACATCGTCATAGCCGGGCATGACTGTGGCGACCCAGAATTTATAGACGCCAAAGTTCTGGCGCGCCTGTTCGACGCGTGTGGCAAATTTTTGGTTGGTGGCGTTGAGGTCGGCGGGGGGATTCCAGGTGTTGCTGTAGAGGTGATGGCCGTCGAAGACGGAGAGATAGCTGGTATCCACCCCTTCGGAGATCCAGAGCTGGCTGTGGCTGGGGTCGGCTTGGCTGCGGATCGCCTGCCAGGTGTCCACGCCGTAGACGGCAGGCCGCCAGAAAAAGACGACGGGTCGCCCATCCACGCGCAGATAGGCCGGATGGGCAGCATGCACCGCCTGCAAGTGCTGCAGCGCAGCGGTGACATCGCCCATGCCGCCCATAAAGGGTGAGTTGGTCTCGAAGAGCACGCCGATCTTGAAGCCGCGCGCCGAAGCTTCCTCCAGCATGGCGCTCAGGTTGGGTTCGGTCTGGTTACCGCCGCCAGGGCCATACCAAGCGACCAGCAGCGCGTCGATCCCGGCACGCTGCGCCTGTTCGATGTGACGGCCCATGACGCCGCGGTCGCTGCTGGTGTAGGGTTCGGCAGGCAGATCGCTGAGCCGGTCATAGCTCCAGGTGTTTTGGTCGTACCAGGTGTAGTAAAAGGCCAGCACCAGCGGGTCGCTGCTGCTTTGGGCCAAAAGCGCCCGCCCAGGTGCGCCCAGGGCCAGCAGGAGCGCCGCGGCCAGCGCCCAACAGACGGCGCGGTGCGGCCCGCGGCGCGGTAGGGGCGGCGATGGACAGATCGAGCAGTGGCGAGTGTTCACAGGTCAGGATCGTACCATGGGGCCAGGATGCGGCCAAATGGGGACTGCGTTCAGCTATCCTCCTTGAACCTGCCGTACGTCCGTATCTGTATCAAAGGGTGGCTCCGGCAGAATATCAAGCTGATTGATGGCGGGCAGGGCGAACAACTCACCCAGTATCATGGCGGTCGCACCCCAGATCACCTGCTGCTGCACGCGGAAGTAGGGCACATCCGCAACGCGATCGCGCAGCTGCCAGACCTCTACATGCTTGTTGCTCGGTTCGAGAAACTCGACCAGCGGCGCTTCGATCAACAGCGCCACCTCGCGCGGGTCGATCTCAAAATCGGGACGGCGCTCACAACAGCCGACGACCGGCAGCACCATGTTGTTGCTGGGCCGCACATAGAGCGGGCTGAGTTTGCCCAGGATCTCGACCGCGCCGGGCAAAATGCCGATCTCCTCGCGCGCCTCGCGCAAGGCGGTCGCGACCAGGTCGCCGTCTTGTGGCTCTCGTCCACCGCCGGGCAGCCCCACCTGCCCGCTGTGGACGCCGGGATAGGTGGGGCGCAAGATCAGCGGGAAGTAGACCGTGCCGGCGTAAGGATAGAACAAGATCAGCACGCTGCTCTGGCGCGCGTCGGGCCGCGGCGGGCTATCCATCTCGCCGCCGGGCCGCGGGATGGGGGCCATGCCGAACTGGGCCGTGGGGCCGGGCAGCGGCTGCGCGAGGTCACGGCGCAAGTTGGCCGTGAACCGGTGAAAGGAGTCGTTCATAGGACGCGACAGATCAGCCCCTTGAGGTATTCGCCCTCGGGAAAGGTGAGGGCGACGGGGTGATCGCGGTCCTGGTGTAGCCATTCGAGGATTTGCGCGTCGCGGCGGGCGTCCTCGGCTGCGCCGAAGATCACCTTCTGAAAGAGGTCGTCGCCGACCAGCCCGCTGCAGCTAAAGGTCGCCAGGATGCCGCCTGGCTTGAGCAGCCCCAGGGCCAGCATGTTGATGTCTTTGTAGCCGCGCAGGGCGCGCTCGACAGCTTGTTTATTCTGGGCAAACTTGGGCGGGTCGAGGATCACGACGTCAAATCGATGGTCGTGTGCATCACGCCAGTCGCGCAGGATATGGAAGATGTCTCCGGCGATATTCTCGGTCTGCTGGTCGGGGTCAAAGCCGTTGCGGCGCAGATTGGTCTCGGCCAGTTGCAACACGTCGGCGCTGCTGTCGATGTTGGTGACATGCGCCGCGCCCGCGGCCAGGGCGTGAACGGCAAAGGCCCCGGTATAGCTAAAGCCGTTGAGCACACGCGCGCCAGCGCAGTAGGCGGCCACGCGGCGGCGGTTGGCGCGCTGGTCCAGATAGAAGCCGGTCTTCTGGCCGCCGGCAAGGTCCACCACAAAATGCAGCCCCGCTTCTTCGATCTCGACCTGATCGGGCGGGGCCTCGCCCGCCAGCAGCCCGTGGGCCTCGCCCAGCCCCTCTAGACGGCGCGCGGCGGTGTCGCTGCGTTCGAGCACCCCGCGACAGCCGGTCAGCTCGAGCAGCAGCTCGGCCAGCTCTTGCTTGCGCTTGTCGATGCCCAGCGTGCCCGCCTGCAGCACCAGATAGTCGGCGTAGCGGTCGACGATCAGGCCGGGCAAATAGTCGTTTTCGCCGTTGACAAGGCGATAGGCGTTGGTGGCGGCGTCCATGTCGAGTTGGCGGCGGCGCTGTATGGCTTCGTCCAGCCGCCGCCGCCAGAAGGCCGCGTCCACCGGCTGGTTCACATCCCATGTCAGCAGCCGCACCTGAATTTGGCTGGCGCGGTTGAGATAGCCGCGCGCCAGCCAGCGGCTGTTGGGGCTGTAGACGTCGACGACTTCCCCGTCCACCACATCGCTTGGCAGACGGTCGATGGCGCCACTGAAGACCCAAGGATGGTGTTGGATCACCGGCTTTTCGCGCCCCGATTTTAGAACGACAGGTTCGCCCGCTTCCGGCTC
>QEUY01000219.1 GCA_003577365.1 Chloroflexota bacterium
CCCATCGCCTTCCCCCTCTTAACTCGCTTCCTGTTGGGGCACACCCCCGATCTTACCAGCGCAAACCTCGAACAGGTGGGGGCGTCCATGCCCGTGGTGGCCTTTCACTGCAAATAAACCGCCGGCAGACGGACCGGCATCGCTCCTGGGCTACGCTCTCTGCTCTGCGCCAAATCACCCGCCGCGAGGGATTCAGCACGACATACGCTCTATGCTATACTACAGACCCGCCGCGCTCCCCACACGGCGGCCCGTCCAGTATCAGCGGGTTCGAACCCCGCGCGGGCCATTGCGGCCCGCTAGACGAGAAACCTGGAGATGCCATGCACACCCCACGCACGATCACACGCGCCCTCGACCGCGTGCTGCACACAGTCGAAAAGCCCGCCCGCTACACCGGCGGCGAACTCAACAGCATTGCCAAAGACTGGTCCGACCCTACGATTCGCGCCAAGGTGGCGCTCGGCTTCCCCGACATCTATGAACTGGGTGGCAGCAACCTGGGCCTGATGCTGCTCTACGACCGCATCAACCGCCGCGCCGACCTGCTGGCCGAGCGCGTCTACTGTCCCTGGCCCGACTTTGAAGAGGCCATGCGCCGCGGCGGCATCCCGCTCTATGGGCTGGAAACGCGCCACCCCGTCGCCGAGTTCGACATCCTGGGCTTCAGCCTGCCCTATGAGCAGCTTTATACCAACGTGCTCACCATGCTCGACCTGGCAGGTCTGCCGCTGCGCGCCGTCCAGCGCACTGCCGCCCACCCGCTGGTGATCGCCGGCGGCTCCGGCTGTTACAACCCCGAACCAATGAGCGCCTTCTTCGACGCCATGGTCATCGGCGAAGGCGAAGAGGTCATCTTCGAGGTGATCGACGTCTACACTGCCTGGCGCGCCGAGCATTTGGCGGACACGGCAGCCCCGTCGCCCGCCGCCCAGCCCGACCCGGCGCGGCACGCCCTGTGGGAACGGCTGGCCGCCATCCCCGGCGTCTATGTGCCGCAGCTCTACGACGTGAGCTATGCCGCCGACGGCACCGTGGCCGCGGTCACGCCTGCCCATCCCGCCGCGCCGCCCAACGTGCTCAAGCGCGTGGTCACCGTCCTGCCCGAACCGGTGACGCGCTTCATCGTGCCCTTTGTCGACGTGGTACACAACCGCGCCGCCATCGAGATCATGCGCGGCTGCACGCGCGGCTGCCGCTTCTGCCAGGCCGGGATGATCTTCCGCCCCGTGCGCGAGCGTCCGGTGGACGAGGTGCTGGCCGCGGTGGACGCCATGATCGAACAGTGTGGCTTTGAGGAGGTCAGCTTTCTCAGCCTCAGCAGCTCCGACTACAGCCATGTCGAAGAGCTGGTGCGCCGCACCATCGAAAAGCATGGGGCCAAACGTCTCAGCATCGGCCTGCCCAGCCTGCGTATCGAAAGCTTCAGCGTCGACCTGATGGAGATGTTGGAGAAAGGGCGGCGGCGCTCCGGCTTCACCTTTGCGCCCGAAGCCGCCACCGACCGGCTGCGCGATGTGATCAACAAGCCGATCGCCTCCGATGATCTGCTGCGAACCGCCGAGGAAGTCTACAAGCGCGGCTGGACCACGGTCAAGATGTACTTTATGATCGGCCATCCCACGCAAACGCTCGAAGACGTGCGCGCCATCGCCGACCTCTCCAAAGCCGTGTTGGCCGTGGGCCGGCGCATCTTGGGCAAAAAGGCCAACGTGCGCATCGGCGTCAGCACCCTGGTCCCCAAGCCGCACACCCCCTTCCAGTGGGTTCCCATGGAAGACGAGGCGGTCATCCAGGCGCAGATCGAGCTGCTCCAGCAGGAACTGCGCGGGCCGGGCATCCATTTCTCATGGAACAACCCTGAAGAAACGCTGGTCGAAGCCTTCCTCACGCGCGGCGACCGCCGCCTGAGCGACGTGATTCAGCGCGCCTGGGAGCTGGGGGCCAAGCTGGAGGGCTGGGGTGAGTGGTTCAACTTCCCGGCCTGGCAGCAGGCCTTCGCCGAGCTAGGGCTGGACATGGATTGGTACGCACGCCGGGCGCGCCCGGTGGACGAAGTGCTGCCTTGGGATCACATCTCCGCCGGGCTGAAAAAGGAGTTTCTCGCCGCCGAATATGCCCACACCTATCAGGGCGGCGTGGTCGACGACTGCCGCGAGCACTGCTTTAGCTGTGGCGTCCTGGGCTATTTCAAGGAACAGCGCCGCGCCGCGCCCGACGACGCCTGGGGCTGTCCCAGCCTGGGCCGCGGCAAGGTGCGCCAGCCCGTCGACGTGACGCCCATCCCGCTCTATTTTAACGACACCATGTCGCCGCAGTTGACCGGCCAGTTCGACCGGCGCGTGCCGCAACGCCGCTTCGGCACGGTGAGCCAGCGGGTAGATGCGGCCCTGCTCGACCCGGTGGAGGAGTAGACAGCATGGCCGACCCGCTCGACGCGCCGTCGACCGGCGTATCTACCACGGACGCGCAGACCGCGCCGCGCCAGCGCGTGCGCCTGGTCTACGCCAAGGGCGAGGCGATCAAGTTTATCTCACACCAGGACGAGTTTCGCCTGTGGGAGCGCACGCTGCGCCGCGCCGGCCTGCCCCTGCTCTACAAACAGGGCTTCAACCCACAGCCACACATGCAGTTTGCCTCGCCGCTGGGCGTGGGCTTCACCGGCAGCGCCGAACTGCTTGACATCACGCTCAGCCCGCCCGTGCCGCTCGACGAGTTGCAGCAGCGCATCGCCGCCAAACTGCCGCCCGGCGTCACACTGCACAGCGCCGCCGAAGTCCCGCTCAAGGCGGACGCGCCGCAAAGCCTGCTCATCGGCGCCGACTACAGCATCCTGCTCTACGCCGCGCCGGATGAGCTGGCCGGGGAAGACGTGGAGCAGCGCATCGCCGCCTTCTTGGCGCAGACGACCGTCTGGCGCGAGCGTGAACGCAAGGGCGAACGCTATCAATACAACCTGCGCCCTTTGGTCTTTGAGCTGACCTACGCCGGCTACACGTCCGGCCCGGAGGAACACCGCATCTTTTTGCGCGTGCAGCAGCGCGCCGGCGCCACAGGCCGCCCCGACGAAGTCGTCGCCGCCCTGGGGCTGGATCACCACGCGCGCACGCTGCGCCGCGACCGCCTCTACTTCGCCGACCGGCCCGAAGACGTGGCCGTCTTCGCCGCCTATCCGGTCATCAGCCAGGCATCAATCGCCGGCCCCCGCCCGCCTCAACGTCCTAAGCGCGGCGACAAATCCGGCGCGCCACGCCCACAGAAAGGGCGCTCGATCAGCGAGCGCGCCGGCGACGAGTTTGTCTAGTGGCCGAACTGCCCTGCCGCTAACGCATCGATCTCGGCCCGCCCCTCGTAGATGCCGCTGATCTTGCCGTCCTGCATCTGGATCACCCGGTCCACATACTTGCACATGCGCAGGTCATGCGTCACCATGATCCCGGCGCGCTGCTGCTCGTGGATCAATTCGGCAAACGTTTCCACCACCTGAAAGGCGCGCCGCGTGTCCAGGCTGGCGGTTGGCTCGTCGGCCAGCACCACGCTCGGCTCGTGGATCAGCGCCCGCGCAATCGCCACGCGCTGCTGCTGCCCGCCGGAAAGCTGGCCCGGATAGTTTCCCAGCCGCTCCCCTAACCCCAACCGCGCCAACAGGTCACGCGCCCGCTGCTTGCCGCTGCCGTTGAGCCGGTTGTTCAGACGCAGCATCAACTGCACATTCTCCAGCGCGTTGAGATAGGGCACCAGGTTATTGGCCTGAAACGCAAACCCGATCGCCTGGCCGCGGAAGCGTGTCCGCTCTGCCTCGCTCATCTGGTTGAGGCTGCGCCCGGCGATCTGGATTTCGCCCGATGTGGGGTGCAGCAGCCCCGCCAGCATCGCCAGCATACTGGTCTTGCCCGACCCGCTCGGCCCCACCAGCGCCACAAACTCGCCGGCGCGCACGGCAAAGCTCACCGCATCCACCGCCAGCACGCGGTTGGCGCCCTCGCCATAGACCTTGGTCACATTGATCGCCTGCAGCGCATCTGCCACAGCCTATCCCCTATTGCGCCAATCCCAACGCCGTAAGCGGCTCCACGCGCAGCAGCACCCACACCGACACCAGCCCGCCCAGCGGGCCGATCATCAGCAGGGCCGCCACGGCAGACAGCGCCGACTCTCCCGTAAAGATGATGGGCAGCGTGGGTGGAAACGTAAGCGACAAGAGCAGCGACCCGAACGCGCCGATCACCACGCCCAAGGCGTTGATCAGCACAATTTGCGACAGGGCGGCCAGCGCGATCGTCCAGGTCGATGCGCCGATCGCCTTCAGCATCCCGATCTGCGCCACCTTCTGCAGCGTCTGAATTTGAAAAAAGCCGCCGATGACCAAGATACCGATAAAAAAGGTGAAATAACGCTGCGTGTCCAGCGTGCCCTTCTGCTCGATATAGCCCGGCGTGGCTTCATAGGCCGTCTTGCGGTCGACGGCCTCGATGCCGCTGACCTGCTGCTCCAGCCGTGCCGCCATCGCCTGCCAGCCGTCGGGGGTTTGCAGCCGCACCGCCACGACGTTCGAGATAAAATCGCTGCCGCTGTTGGTGTCCCCGCGGCCCGCCTTGGGCCGCACGCGATCCCAGGTTAGATAGGGCACAAAGACACTCGGCTGCAGCACAAAGCCCCGGCCATCGCTGACCCCCACCACCGCTAAGTGAAAAAACTCCTCCTCCGTCCCCTGGATCGAGCGCAGCACCAGCGTGTCGCCCACACCCAGCCCCGTCCGATCCACCACCCGCTGGTCGATGATCGCCTCATTGGCGCGGTTGCGCCCCAACTGCCGGCCTCGGAAAGCCGGCGGCTCGCCGGGCGCGCCTGGCTCCACCCCAATCAGCGCCACGTCTACTGCTTCACGCCCGTCACCCGGCACAATCGTGCTGGTCGAAGTCGCGATCTGCCCCACCGCCGCCACCCCGTCTACGCGCCGGATCTGGTTCATCTTGCTACGCCCCAAGCGGCTGGCCGAGATCGTCAGATCGACATCCTCCTGAAAGACTACCAGGTCGGCGTTGAGCTTGCGGATATACTCGATATTGCCCGACCCCAGCCCTTCCGACAAGGCCGCGATAAACAACACCAGGGTCGTGATCAGCGCCACGATCATGGCGATCAACAGAAAGCGCGTGCGGTGATGCAGAATCTCCCGGATCGAAAGGTACAGCGCCACGCTCACCGCCTCAGTCCTCCGAAAACCGTTCCGGCTGCTCAGACGGCACCGGCTCGTCACCTGACACGATTCCATACAACATCAAGCGCACCGCTTCACGCGTCAGGGTCGCGCGCGGCAGATGGCTCTGCTGTGTCAGGCTAAACGTGATGCCATCTAAGAGCGCAATAAAGAAACCCGCCAGCAAATCGGGGTGCAGCGGCCGCACCAGGCCGCGCGCCTGCGCCGCGGCAAAGACCTCATGCAGCGGTCCGAACACGCCGCGAAAGGCCGACCGCGCCACGCGCCGCGCGCCCTCTGCGCTCAGGGCAGGCAGGTCGGCGTACATCATCCCCAGGAAATTGATCGGCGGCTGCGTGCCGAACCAGTCCGCCACCGCTTGCAGTTGGTCGCGCAGATCGGGCGCAGCGGCCTGTACGGCAGCTTCCAGCCCGGCGCGATGGCGTGCAAAGACCCGCTCCACCACCGCCACATACAACTGCTCTTTGCCTGCGGGGAAATGATAATAGAGCGATGCCTGGCGCATCCCCAGGGCGTCGGCAATATCGCGCAACGCCACCGTGGCATAGCCCTGCTCCATAAACAGCCGCTCGGCCACGTCGAGCACGCGCCGCGCGGCCTCGCTCAAGGCGTCGTCCGGCTGTAGCTCCGCTTCAGGCCGCCTCTCATCCTCAGGATACATGGCTGGCTCCTACCCCATCGCTTACCTAGCGTTCAGTAGGTTAGCATAGGAGAGAGCATACAGACAAGAACGGCAACCGCGCGTAATCTCATTTCCGATTGCTGCGCTGTTGGCCTCACTGCTTGCCGCGCTGCCCTCATGGTTTCCTCTCTGCGCGCCGATATGCTGGGGCGGCGCGGCCCATTTAGGAAAGCGTGTAGGAGAGACCGCCGCAAATTTGACGACGAAGCGCCCATTCGGGTATACTTTTCGTTTGTGGCTCAGTGTATTTTGGGGGACAAACGAACCACACACGGCACAGCCGACCGGCAGCCGTCACAGACCAACCGGGAATTGCACCCAGGCCCAACAGCCCGTCCCCACAGGTGGGCCATCAGAGGTGCAAAGCCGCTTGACGAAGTTTCAGGCTTTGACTAGATAGCACCTGAACGCGGCTCAGAAAGGGAGTGAGCAATGTATGCAGTGATCCGGACCGGAGGCAAGCAGTACCGCGTCGCCCCCGGGGATGTGGTAGAAGTCGAAAAGCTCGACGGCGGCGTGGGTGATACGGTCACCCTGAACGACGTGCTCCTGGTGGCCGACGGCGGTGCCGTCCAGGTGGGGCGACCTGTGGTGGAAGGCGCAAGCGTCGTCGCCAAGATCACCGGCCAGCACCGGGGCACTAAGGTGATAGTTTTCCGCTATCGCCCCAAGAAGCGCATTCGCGTGCGCAAGGGCCACCGGCAATATTTGACCCGGCTGCAGATCCAGTCCATCAACGCCTAAGGGGCGTCAAACGCTATGGCGGCGAATTTGTCAACGCCGGCAGCATCATCGTGCGCCAGCGCGGCACCAAGTTTCACCCCGGCCTGAACGTGGGCAAGGGCAGCGACGATACCCTCTTTGCCAAGAGCAGCGGGTTTGTACAATTTGAGTGGGTTCGGGGCAACAAAAAGCAAGTCAGCGTGCTCCCCGAGAAGGCGAACTAAGCATGAAGGCCAATATTCATCCGACCTATTACCCCAACGCCAGGGTCATTTGCTCCTGCGGCGCGACCTGGACGACCGGCAGCACCGTCCCGGAGATCCGTACCGACGTGTGCAGCACCTGCCATCCGTTCTACACCGGTGAGCAGCGCATTGTCGATACGGCGGGCCAGGTCGAGCGCTTTATGAAGCGCCTGGAGCGCCGCCAGAGCGAGTCGGCGCGGCGCGAGCTGGAAGCCCGTGTCCGCCGCGAAGCGGAAGAGGCCGCCCGCAAGGCGCGCGCCCGCGGCGACGACCCGGAGGCGGCAGCGGCAGAGGTCCTCGCCAAGTACGACCTCGCCGGCTAGGCCATCCGCCGGCAGCAGATATACACCGACAGGGCAGAGCCACCAGTCTCTGCCCTGTTCCTTTTTCCTTTCCTGCCCACCACATTCACCGCGTCTACATTGACCCTACCAACATGCCCGTACCGGCATACCCGCATACCCGAGGTGACGCATGCACTATCAACCCAGCGGCGGCTGGATCGAACTGGTCTGCGGCTCCATGTTCAGCGGCAAGACCGAAGAGCTTCTGCGCCGCGTGCGCCGCGCCGAAATCGCGCGCAAATCCATCCGCCTCTTCAAACCCCAGATCGACCACCGCTATGGGCTGGTGCGCGTCGCCTCCCATGACGGCATCGCCCGCGACGATGTGATCGTCGTCCAGACGGCGGCGGAAATCCTCGACCATGTGGGGCCGGAGGTCGAAGTCGTCGCCATCGACGAAGTCCAGTTCTTCGACTGGACCATCGCCGACGTCTGCAATTCGCTCGCCAATCAGGGAAAATGTGTGATCGCCGCCGGGCTGGACCAAGACTTCCGCGGCGAACCGTTCGGCCCCATGCCGCTGCTTCTGGCCCTGGCCGAACGCGTGGACAAACTGCACGCCATCTGTGTCGTCTGCGGCTCCTCGGCCAGCCGCACTCAACGGCTGATCGACGGGCGGCCCGCCCGCTATGATGACCCCATCATCCTGGTCGGCGGCAGCGAACGCTATGAGGCGCGCTG
Source organism: Chloroflexota bacterium (assembly GCA_003577365.1). Lineage (GTDB taxonomy): Bacteria > Chloroflexota > Anaerolineae > Caldilineales > Caldilineaceae > QEUY01. The sequence goes on from QEUY01000219.1 coordinate 7,897, forward strand.
CCGCCGCTGCCACCAAGTGCCCGGCAGACCGGACACCGTGCTTTCGCAAGTCAACGACACCCCCGCGGCCAAATAGCCGGAGGCTGCCTCTTACCTCTGCGCAGCAGCGGCCTCATGCCGCTGCTGCGCATCAACCTGGGCATTACTCCACGGTCAGGTCAAGTATCTCGCCCGTCGTGGCGTCGACGGTCACCGTCGCCGTCGCTTCCGCCGTAGTCAGCTCCACCACCCACACCGCCACGCCGTCGATCGCGTCCGGCGAGGCCACCTTCTCGTCAATCTCCCCGGTCAGCAGCCCGCTCTCTTCGACCGCCGCCGTCGCGATCTCGATTGCCCGCCGCGCGCTGATGCCCTCCGGCTCCCGCGTATCGGGCCGCGCCGTCACATCGGGCGGCGTCGCAGGCCGTTCACCCAGCACCACCGGGATCTGTAGCGTCTCTTCGCCGCGGATCACCGTCAGCGTCACCGTCTGGCCGGGCGATGCCTGGGTCACCAAATAGCTGACCAGGTCCTCAAACCGCAGCACAGGCTGCTCGTCGATCGCCGTGATCACGTCACCGCCCCGCTCGAACTCGACCCCGTTCTCGTCGGTCACGACCTCACTCCCGCCGACCAGTTCCGACTTTGACGCCGGCCCGCCGGGAATGATCTCGGCCACATAGACGCCCAGCCGGTTGTTGGGCAGCCCCAGCACATCCGCCATGCCCGCGCTGATCGTCGACCCCGTCATCCCCAAATAGGCATAGGCGTAGTGCCCCTCCTCGATCAAGGCAGGCACGACCCGGTGCAAGATCGAAACCGGGATGGCGAAGCCCACCCCGGCGTTGGCCCGCACCTCCGACCGGATGGCGAAATTCACCCCCACCACGCGGCCCGCCAGGTCGATCAACGGCCCGCCCGAATTGCCGGGGTTGATGGCC
>QEUY01000220.1 GCA_003577365.1 Chloroflexota bacterium
GCGGCCGCGCTGCCTGCCCCGGCTGTGCTGGTGGTGGGCGAGGTCGCGGCGCTGCGCCAGCAACTGGCCTGGTTCGGCAGCCCCGGCGGCGCGGCGGGGTTTGTCACGCGGCAAGAGGCCGGCCCGGCGCTGTGCTGCGTCGAGGAGGCGGCATGAGCAGCCGCCCGGCGCAGCCGGTCTATCCGATCTGTCTGACCAACTTGGCCGGCGCGCCGGCGGTGGTGATCGGCGGTGGGGCGGTGGCGGCGCGCAAGGTGGCCGGGCTGCTGGCAGTGCAGGCCGCCGTCACTATCGTCAGCCCCGCGCTGACGCCGGAGTTGGCGCTGCTGGCCGCGATTGGCCGGGTCTGCTGGATCAACCGGCCCTATGTGCCCGGCGACCTGGCCGGGGCGCGGCTGGCCTTTGCCGCCACCGATGTGCGCGGCGTCAACGCGCAGGTGGCCGGCGAGGCCGCGCAGCGGGGGCTGCTGTGCAATGTGGCGGATGCGCCGGAGGAGGGGAGCTTTCACCTGCCTGCGGTGCATCGGCAGGCAGAGCTGGTGATCGCGGTCAGCACCGGCGGCACAGCGCCGGGCCGCGCCCGGCAATGGCGCGACCGCATCGCGGCCTGGCTGGCGGCAACTGCCACCGATGAGCCAACAAAAGAGGACCGCGGCCCCAGGCCACGGTCCTCGAATCAACGTCGAACCGGTTAGAAAGGGTCTTCGCCTAGGCGGTTTTTTCGCCGCTCTTCTCGCCGCTCTTTTCCTTGCCGGCGCCGTTGGCGCGCACCAGGCTCTTGTCCTGATACTTCTTGCCTTCCTCAATCAACATCACCGGGATGCCGTTGCGGATGGGGTATTTGTAGCCGTTGCGCGGGTTGAGCAGGAACTTGCCGTCGTCCACCAACTCCAGCGGGCCTTTGTCCTCTGGGCACACCAGAATCTTGAGCAGTTCTTCGCTGACCTGCCCGCCGAGCGGGGCCTCGTCCAGCGACTTGACCGGCTCATTGGGCAAGATGCCCCCGCCGGAGGAGCGCATGGGCTGGGGCGGCGCAGTCAGCTTCTTGATGGCATAGACCGCAGCCGCAATCAGGGCCGCCAGAAAGATCGCCCGAAAGATCACTCCAAAGAACTTTTTCATAGTCGACTCCCATTGGGTCTATGGGGCTGGAGTCCATCCAAGCCCACTGGACTCGCGTCTGGTCTGTTATCTTAGCACACTCTCACCGGCCAGAACAATTCCCCGGCGCAAAATTGGATCGCCCGGTGTACATCGAGCGGCCCGGCGTGCGGCGCGCCGCCGGTCTATACCTACCGTACAGACCGATTTTGCGTGGCGCGGTGGGTGGGGATATACGGGGCGGCTGAGAAATCCACCCTGCGCTGTATCGCAGGGGAGTATCTTGAGGTATACCTGTGCGCCGGGCGACGGCGTATGCTGAGAGCCGGCCTTTGTATGCCCAATGCCCCCTCCCCCAGCATCTCCAGATCGTGCGCTAGTTGTAAGAGTTGTTCCGTAAGAGAGGAGTAGAGAGATGAGACGGCTGATAATGTTGGCTTTGTTTCTGCTGGTCGTGCCGCTTGCCTTGACCGCTTGTCAGCCCAGCGCCGCGCCGCCGGCAGCACCGGCGGAAGCCACCGAGGCGCCTACGCCGACCGTTGCAGCCACAGAGGAGATTTCTCCGACTGAGGAGCTTACATCCACGGAAGAGATGACCCCGACCGAGGAGATGACTCCGACCGAGGAGATGACTTCGACCGAAGGCATGACTGAGACCGGCGCTGCCAACCAGGTGCAGGTCGAACTGATTTCCTATGAGATCCGCATGCCCGCAAGCTTGCCGGCTGGCCCGACCGAGTTCATGGTGAGCAATACCGATACCGCAGACGAGCACAGCTTTGCGATCGAAGGGCAGGGTCTTGACCAGGAGCTAGACCAGACCCTCCAGCCGGGCGAGTCCGGTACGCTGCAGGTGGACCTGACGCCGGGCGAATATACCGTCTATTGCCCGGTCGACGACCACCGGGGGGAAGGCATGGAACTGACCCTGACAGTCACCGAATAACGGTCAATGAGTGACTAACGGTCAATGAGTGACGTGTAGCCAGATATTGCCGGTCGCAACCCGCGCGGAGGATACGCGGAGGATAGCGGAAAGGGTGGGGCGCAAGGCCGCGTCAGCGCGCGACCAAGCGCCCCACCCGTTTGACACAGGGGTGTCCAAAGACGCCGGCGCTGTGCGGCGCATCGCCTAGCTCGGCGGTCAGGTCTTGGCCGGGCCAGTGCAGTCGCTCATGCAGCCCCAGCCGCCATTTGGGGCAGCGGGTCACATCATAGACCACGCCGGCATAGGCAATATACATGGGGTAGCCGCGCTCGCCGGTGTAGGCACGCAGTTGCTGCTCGGTGAATTCCGGCTCGGCAGCAGGAGGCGGCATGCCGTTCACGCGAGATGGACCAGCGCCAGCACGCAGCCGCCATCACCCAGTGCTTTGGAGCGATGGCCTTTGCCGTGCGTGTCTTCGCCCAAGTTGACATCGCCGGGGAAAAAGCGCCGGATCTCGCCGTCGCTGGCCTGCATCTCAAAACCACCGGAGACGACCACGAACAGTTGGCGCTGGGGTGAGGGATGCCAATCGCCGGCCCAGCCTGCGGGCAGTTGCATAAAGAAGGTGTTGCTCGCCGGTTGGAAGGCCGAAAGCTCGAGCGGTGGCGCAGGCGGCGCATAGTCGACGGTCTGGAAGTGGACCTCGACCTCTTCAAAATGCGATTCGCCCTGCGCATCCGCATAGAGGCGCACATAGCGCATGGCTTCCTCCGGTCAGGCTAGGCGCGGTTGCGATAGAGATCCGGGTTGACGATCTCGGCCATGCGCTGTTCGTCTAGCCCGCTGCCCAGGAACTGGTTGACGGCGTGGACGTGCGGCAGCGGGTCGGCCAAGAGCGTGTTGTAGTTGACATCCAGCACGCGAAAGTTGGGCTGTTGGCGCAGCCAGCCCTGTACCTTGTCGACATGCTTGGCAAAGAGCGCGGCGATCTCGGCGTCGCCGATGGCGTCGGTTGCCTCGCCGCGATGCTCCAACATCTTGCGCTGCGAGCGCAGCACCTCTTCGATCTGCCGGTGCATAAAGATCACGCGATAGGATTGATCGGCGGGCAGGAACTCCAGCAGGGCTGAGATCACCTTGACCGCCTGGCCGCGCGCATCGGCTAGCCAGGCCGTGTCGCCTTTGTCCAGCGCCTTGACCCGCTCAAACTCATAGTAGCCTTCGGGGTTGTCGCTGTCGGCGCTGCGCAGCCCGTCGACCAGCACCGGCAGACCGCCCGCCTCCAGCATTTTCATCATCATGGATGTGCCGGAGCGGGGCAGGCCGGAGACGACGACGACCGGCTGTGCGCCGGATGGTTGCGCTTGTGCTTGGTTGGGCATGGGTGGTGTACGCTTTCTGTCTGGTTTGCGGTGGATCGAGGCGGTATCAGCCGGCGGCTTCGTCTTCCCAGGGGACGACGAGCAGATATTTGCCCATGTCATAGGCCAAGGCGTGATGCTCTTGGTTGACGGCGATCAACAGGGGGCCTTCGAAGGGGGCGCGTTCGAGCAGGCTGACGCGCGCATTGGGGTAAAGCCCCAATGAACCCAGATAGCGCAGCCGTTCTTCGTCCTGCATCAGCACACGCACCAGCCGGTAGTCCTGATGCGTATCGGCGCTGCTCAGGGGCAGCCCGGCCAGGGTTTCGATCTGCCCCTTTTTGGTCGGGATCGGGTCGCCGTGCGGATCGACCATCGGGTTGCCCAACGCCAGGGAGATGGCGTCCTCCAGCGTCTCGCTGATCACATGCTCCAGCCGTTCGGCTTCGGCGTGGACCTGGTCCCAGGGCAGTTTGAGTTTTTGATGTAGATAAAGTTCAAGCAGGCGGTGGTGGCGCAGAACCTCCAGGGCGACACGCTCGCCCGCCTCGGTGAGCTGGATGCTTTGATAGGGTTCATATTCGACCAATTCCAGCTCGGCCAGCCGCTTGATCATGTTCGTGGCCGACGCCGGCGAAATCTCCAGGTGGTTGGCCAGCGCCGAATTGGTGACCTCGATCCCCTGCGAGTTGAGGAGATAGACCGCTTTGAGATAGTCTTCATGGGCTGCGGTCAAAGTCTTGTGCGCGCCTAAAGAAAATGTTTTAGTCATGGTTAAATCTTAGCAGCGCCCGCCGGACTTGTCAAGCCATTTCATGCGAGGGCCAGTGGGCACTGCCGACTCACGTCATGGCCTCGATGTCTTGGCAGACTTTCTCGCAGAGCGCCAGCAGCCGGGGTTTCCAGCGCGTGTAGAGTTCCAGCGGGTCGATCCAGTTGACGCGATAGGGGTCTTTAGCCATCTGCGGCAGCTCCATGCTGCCGTCGTCGGCGACTTTGAGCTGTGCCTCGCGACCGGGCAGGTGTCCATATTGGCCCTGCAGCACCACCAGCGGCGGGATGCGATAGACGGTCTCTGCCGGCCAGCGCCCTACCTCGCCAAAGAAAAGGCGCAGCGGATGATAGCGCCGGTGTACTGCCGGCGCGATCAGCACCAGTTGATGCCAAAAGTCGCCGCTGCTAAAGGTGCGGTCGCTGCGGTTGATGGGCAGTTGATAGAGCGTAGCCAACGCCACCGCGCAGCTATCGAGCAGTGCTTTGGCGGCGGCCAGAAAGCCGAGCAGAAAGGAACGCGTCAGGACGGCGGCTTTTTCGTCTTCGCTGCGCTGCAGAGAATTGCGTTTGCGTACATCCTCTAGCAGAAAGGCGTACATTTCCACATCGGCCATACGCCCGCAGACGCTTTCGGCCAGCAGCACCGAGGGATGGGCATAGACGTTTTGGTCGTAGGCCAGTTTGTTTTCAAAGTGCTCGTCGAGCCTGAGAAAGAAATCCGGCACCGGCTCTGAGGAGAGCTTATAGGCGGTGCGTTCATAAAAGTAAGTCTTCATGCTGCGCTATCCAGATACGAGGGGCGCTGCGGCCCCTGTGAATGCCGTTCCCCATGGAGTATATCACCGGCACGTTGGAATTGCAGAAGGCGCTGCCGCCTGCCCACTGCCTTCCTTGCCGTGCCGCTGGCTCGATGATACAATCGCGCCCATGAGCAAACATTATTATGGTGGGCAGGCTGTCCTTGAAGGCGTGATGATGCGCGGGCGCAAGACCATGGCCGTGGCCGTGCGCAACGCAGCCGGCAGCATTGTGGTGCATACCGAACCGCTGACGGCCCGGATCTATACCAGCGCCTGGGGCAAGTGGCCCTTTGTGCGCGGGTTGTCTTTGCTGTGGGATGCGCTGGGGCTGGGGATGCGCGCCCTGATGTGGAGCGGCGAAGTCGCCGTGCAGGAAGACGAGAACGAGCAGGTGGAGTTTTCCGGCCCGGTGGCGTGGACCACGCTGGCGGGCAGCCTGGTCTTTGCCGTGGCGCTCTTTTTCCTGCTGCCCACCTTGGCCAGCCGATGGCTTGCCGCCTATGTCAACGACCATGTGCTGGTCGATGCCTTCTTTGAAGGTATGCTGCGGCTGGCGCTCTTTGTCGCCTATATCTGGGGCATCAGCTTTATCCCCGACATTCGCCGCGTCTTTGGCTATCACGGCGCGGAGCACAAGACGATCAACGCCTATGAGGCGGGGGCCGACCTCACGGTCGAGTCGGTGCGGCGCTACAGCGTGCAGCATGTGCGCTGCGGCACCAGTTTTCTGCTCTATGTGCTGGTGATCAGCATCCTCCTCTTTGCCCCGCTTACCTTTGCCGGGGTGGAGCCGGACTGGCTGGCGCTGCTGTTGCGCTTTGTCACGCGGCTGTTGCTGGTGCCGGTTGTGGCCGGCATCGCCTATGAGATCATCCGCTTCAGTGCGGCTCATGCGCGCAATCCGCTGATGCGCGCCTTGATCGCGCCCGGGCTGGCGCTGCAGCGCCTGACGACGCGCGAGCCGGATGACAGCATGATCGAATGCGCCATTGCCGCGCTGGAGCCGGTCTTGGCTGCCGACGGCATCGACGCCCGCGCCGTGGTCCATTCGCCGCGCATCTTGGCCGGTGCGCCGCGCGTGACCGATGCAGGGGCCGATGCAGGGTTGGTCAGCGCCGACTAGTCCGCCGGGCCGTCTTCCGGAGTATCCTGGTCGGGGGTCACCTGCACGACCAGTTCTTCCCCTTCGACAACGACCACATCGCCGTGGCGCAGCTTGCGCCCACGGCGTGTTTCGATCTGGCCGTTGACCTGCACTGCGCCCGATTGGATCAGATGTTTGGCTTCGCCGCCCGACTGGACGACCTGCGCCAGCTTGAGAAATTGGTCTAGTTTGATGGTCTCGGCTGCGGGTTCCATAAAGCTCTCCAATCAAAAACGGGGCTGCATGGGCAGACCGTCGCCCATGCAGCCCCATGCGATCCTACGGCTGCGGTGGCCGGCGGGGCTACTGCCCCATGATCACAAACTCTGCTGAGACCCAGCCGCCGTTCTCCAGGTTCAGTTCGGGGATGTCGATGCGCACCCACTGCCCATCTTCGCTGACCTCCAGCACGCGGTAGATTTCGCCGTCATAGACGTTGCCCACCTTGTTGTCTTCCTCGGTGGTCGGCGCGCTGCGCACACGCAGGGGGGTGTCGCCGGAGTTGATGGTCACATAGCCCAGGGCCGGGGC
>QEUY01000221.1 GCA_003577365.1 Chloroflexota bacterium
ACGGTCGCGGCGGCCCTTGCTCAGCTTTCGTTTCGGTAATGGACCCATTTTTTGCTCCTCAATTCTATCCCCAATGGTCTCACCGGCCTATGCCTGCCGATTCAGATCGATCATTTGACTGCGGATGCAGCATCACTCATCCAGCCGCTTGCGCAGCTTCAGTAACTCTGCCCAGCGGGGATCAATGGCCTCGTCGCCCTCTTCCGGGATGCCACCGTCCGCGCCGCCGGTCTGCGTCGCCTGGATCTCCTGGCGATAGGCGATCCAGTTTGGACATTCACCCGCCCCGGTCCAGTTACATGAAGGGGCCATGGGCAGGGCCAGCCAGATATTCTGCCGCACTATCTCTGAGATGTCCAGAATATGGTGCTCGTCGATGATCAGCGCTTCGTCTTCCAGGTCTTCTTCGCTGCCCTCAAACTCGTCCGGGGCCAGATAGCGGCCGGTGGCGACTTCGGTCAAGGGCCGAAAGCTCTCCGCAAAGCTAAAACGCACAGGCGTCGCAATCGGCGCAAGACAGCGATTGCACATCATCTGTACGGCGGTGCTGAGGTTGGCTTCGACCAAGATGCCGCTGTGAATCCGCAGCAGTTCGACCTCCCCGACCAGCGGCCCCAACGCCACCAGTTCAGGGTCCAACTCGCTGATATCTTCGACCAGCTCATAGCGGCGCATGGAACCGATTGGCTCTTTGAGCAATTGTGCAACATTGAACTGCATGGCATCGCTCCTTGCCACCGCGAATTCCGCGCAAATCTCGCCGCAAGTACTGGCGTTATTGCCACCCAGGCGGCTCCGCCTAGATAGCTCTATCAAGGTGCAGGGGCCGGCGCGCAGCACAACCCCGCGGGCCGCGCCACGGATAGGCAGCACCCCGCCTGCTACTGGTGCAGTAGACAGACGATTAGTATAGCGCGGGTGGGCAGGCCTGTCAAAACCAGGTCGTTTCTGGGGGGATCTCAGGCGGATCGGGGCGCGGCCCTTACTCGCGGGAAGGTTGACCGGCAGGCGGGCGCGCCCGGCGCTCGGCAGGCGGCGGCTCGGCGCTCTGGCCGTGCTGCGCTTGCATCAGTTGAATGCCGTTGTCCACCTGCTGCATCATCGTCTGCAGACGATGCGCCAGGTCTTGCAAGACCTGCACGGCGTAGTAATCGGCCTCTTCGGTGCGGCGGCGCGCGATCTCCCGGCTCTCGGCGATGATGCGCTCCGCCTCAGTCTGGGCCGTCGCCACCAGCGAGCGCTCGCTCAGCATCTCCATCGCCTGCTGTTTGGCCTGTTGGATGATGCGCTCGGCCTCGGCACGCGCCTCGGCCATGATGTGGTCGCGTTCTTGCAAGGTGCGCTCGCTCTCCCGGATCGAGCTGGGCACGTTGATCCGCATGCGTTCGACCAACTGCTCGATCTCGCGCGCCCGCACCAGCCGGTAGGGGGAGAAGGGCACCTGCCAGCCCTGGCTCAACATATCGTTCAACTGGTCGACTAACTGTAAGATAGCGATGAGCCACCTCCTGCGTTGTCGGGTGGAGAATCTACCATCGGAGGCCCAACAACATCCAGTCCCGGCAACCCCGATGGGAAGCTGTGCGGTTAGCCGCGGTGGGCCAGTTTGCCGCCGCTGCGCGAAAGGCCGCGCGCGGGTGCGTGCAGGGTGTCGGGAAACTTGGCATGGAGCGCGGCCTGCACATGCGCCGGCGCCCAGGCTGTAAAGTCGCCGCCCAAGCTGGCCACTTCCTTTAAAATCGTGGCGCTCAGATAAGCATAGCTGTCGTCACAGAAAAGGCAGCAAAGCTCCACTTCGGGAGCCAGTTGATGGTTGGCCCAGCCGATCTGGTGTTCAAACTCAAAATCGGCCACGTTGCGCAGCCCGCGGATGATCACCTGCGCCTCGATCTCGCGCGCGCACTGCACGGTCAGCCCTCCATAGGAGACGACCGAGACATTATCTAAATGGCGCAGCGCCTGGCGCGCTAGGTCAAGCCGTTCTTCGGTCGAAAAGAGCAGTTTCTTTGGCGGCGCATCATAGACGGCCAACACCACTTCGTCAAAGAGCGCGCTGGCCCGCGTGGCAATGTCGATGTGGCCGTTGTGGATCGGATCAAAAGTCCCCGGATACATAGCCCGCGGCATTCGGCTCACCCCTTGCGCTGGTGCATGGTTACCTGTACAGTCTCAAACCTGTCACGCGTCTATACTCTGTTATACTCTGTCACACGGCTATACAAAGGCAGCAAAGACCTGGTTGCCCACCATGAGACCGCGCCGGCTGAGCCGGACGCGCGCGGCATCCTCTTCCAGCAGCCCCCAAGCCACCAGCCGCGCCACCTCATCGGCAAAGACCTGGCGTAAGTCGGCCCCGTGCTGTCTCTCAAACCGGGCGAACGCCACCCCCTCGCGCACCAGCCGCAGCCCCAGCATCATGGTCTCGCCCATCGAGACGCGCACCGCCAGTTCTTCGCTAAAGTCTACCACGGACGCGCCGCGCAGCACACGCTGGGCATAGCTCGGCACCGGTTTGCGGTTGCTCCAGCGCCGGCTCACCGTTTCTCCCTGTGGCCCCACGAGGCGCAAATGGCTGTGTGCGCCCGGCCCAACGCCCAGATACTCCTGGTTGCGCCAATAGAGCAGGTTGTGGCGGCAGGCATAGGTTGGGTTGTCGCTCTGATCCCCGTTCGGGGGCGCTGTTGTTCGTGCCCAGTTGGAGACCTCATAATGGACATAGCCGGCGGCGGCCAGGCGTTCAAGCGCCGTTTCATAGAGCGCGCCGGCCTCGTCGTCGTCGGGGGCGTCTACCTGGCCGCTGTCTACCCAATGGCGCAGCGGCGTGTTCGGCTCTACAATCAAGCTGTAGAGGCTCAGATGCTCTGGCCCCAATGCCAACGCCTGGGCGAGCGTGTCGGCCCAGGCGGCGGGCGCTTGATGAGGCAGCCCAAAGATGAAGTCCAGGTTGATATTGGCAAAACCGGCGGCACGCGCCGCGTCAAACGCCCGGTAGACATCCTCCACACCGTGGATGCGCCCCAAAAAGGCCAGCTCCTCCGGCTGAAAGCTCTGTACCCCCAAGCTCAGCCGGTTGACGCCCAGGTCGCGCAGCAGGTGAAACTTGGGCCGGTCCACCGTGCCGGGGTTGGCTTCACAGGTGATCTCACACCCCGGCGCCAGCCAATAGCAGCGCCGGATCGTCTCGAACAGCCGGGCCAGTTCGCCTGCGTCCAGAACCGTGGGTGTGCCCCCGCCGACAAAAACCGAGGTGATAGGCCGTCCTGCGAGGGGCGCGGCCCATTCTTCCAGCTCGCGGCAGAGGGCGTCGACCGTCTGCGTAAAGCGCGCCTGCAGCCCGGCATAGGTGTTAAAGTCGCAATAGGGACACTTCCGTTCGCAGAACGGAATATGGATATAAAGTCCCAAGGGCAGCGCAGGGTCTGCCGGCGGTAGAGGCAAGGGGAAGCCTTGGCTGATCGGGTGGGCCAAACTCAGCGGTTCTCCAGCCGGAAACCGTGGCCACGCACGGTGACGATATAGCGGAACTCCTCGTCGGTTTCGGCCACACGTTCGCGCAGCCGGCGCACCAACGCGTCGATGGCCTGCTCGCTCACCCCCTCGCTGCTGGCTTCGGGCCAGACGGCGCCGATCACACGGTCGCGGGTGATCACGCTGCCGCCCGCATCCCAGAGCGTTTCAAGCAGGCGAAACTGATGCAGGCTCAGCGGCGGGTCGACCTGCTTGCCGTTGACCCAGACCTGGCGCGTTTCTTTATCCAGCCGCAGCCCCTTCTCATCGCTGTCCAGCGTCAGGGGTGCGGTCGCGCCGGCGTCGACGAAAGCCAGCTTAAAGCGCAGCGCGATCTGAATCTCGTCGCCATCGGACAGCGGCGCGGGTTCGCCCTGCAGCTCTTGGCCGTTGACGTGCGTGCCGTTTTTGCTGTCCAAATCGACCACCTCGAAGTGATCGCCTTGCCAGGTGATGCGCGCATGATAGCGGCTGACCTGGCGGTCGGTGAGCACGATCTCGCATTCCTCGGCACGGCCAATCGTCAAAGGACGGGTGCGGTCCAAGGGCCAGCGCCGGCCCGCCTCGGAACCGCGCTGCAAGACCAGCATCGCGCTTTCGCGGTGGCGCACGATCGGGACCCCGCTGGTTTCGGCGCTGAGGTCGGTCGTCTCGGAGGGGTCGGAGGCGCGGCGCGGCGACACAACGGCAGCCTCAACCGTTTCGGGGGCCGCGCTGTCGGGGGTTACGGCCTCAGGCGGCATAGTCTCGGCAGTCACTGTATCTGAGTTGTCTCGTTCGAATTGTGTACTCATAGCCCTATTGTGACACAACAAGCCATCTTTGCCTATCCCTGTCCCCCTGCCCCGGATTGACAGCCCGAAGGCGGTCACGCATAATGGACACAAAGTCTTATGTGCATTCAGTATATGCGTTCAGTGCGCCAGCCGCACGCGTATGCGGATACAGGGTTTTCGTGCAGGTTCCAGGCTTCGCGCCATTATAGCATGAAGTCTATACGGAACTAAAAGGAAAACGGTGACAGGGGCAGGAGATTGTTGTGCAGCATATTCTAGAACCTGGCACGGTTTTACGCAACCGCTATGAGATTTTAGAGCTGGTCGGCCAGGGCGGCATGGGCGCGGTCTATAAGGCCGCCGACCGCCGGCTGGAGGGGCGGGTCTGCGCCATCAAAGAGGTCTTGCCGACATTGACTGCGAGCGCGGTATCTGAAGAAGAACTCGACCAGATGTCGGAACAGTTTCGCACCGAGGCCAGCATCTTGTCACGGCTCGACCACCCCAACCTGCCCAAGGTGTCGGACTATTTTGCGATCAAAGCGCGCGAATACCTGGTGATGGACTATGTAGCCGGGCGCGATCTGCAAGAGATTTTGCATGAGCAGCAGAAATGCGGCGAGCTGCTCGGCGAGCAGCAGGTGTTGGGCTGGGCGGCCCAGCTCCTGGACGCGCTTGAATATCTGCATGAGCAGGAGCCGCCGGTCGTCCACCGCGACGTCAAACCGAGCAACATCAAGCTCACCCCGCGCGGCACGGTCAAGCTGGTAGATTTTGGCTTGGTCAAGGTGCTGCACAGCGACGACAGCCGCACGGTCACCGTGGTGCAGGGCCGCGGCACAGCGGCCTATACCCCGCTGGAGCAGTACGGCGGCGACACCGGCTTTACCGATGCGCGCAGCGACATCTACGGCCTGGGCGCGACCCTCTATCACCTGCTGGCCGGCGTTCCCCCGGCAGATGCCAAAGAGCGCTTCTTGCGCCCGGGGGTGCTGGTCTCGCTGCGCCAGTTGAACCCGCAGGTCTCGCCGCGCGTGGAGCGCGCCATCTTCCAGGCGCTGGCGATGCACCCCAATGAACGCCCGCCGAGCGCGCATGCCCTGCGCGAGACGTTGTTCGGTTCGCGTTCGCTCCCGATCCAGCCTGCCGTGGGCCTGGGGCCGCTGCCCATGGCGCTGCCGCTGACACCGGAGACGAGTTGGGGCGAGGTCTTTCGCCAAAACCGGCACTTGGTCCTGAGCGCGCTGGGGCTGCTGACGCTGGCGCTGCTCCTGAGCATTTGGTAGATACACCAGACATTTCACCGCAAAAGCTACAAAAACGTACAGGCCAGAGAACAAAAGCCCCGCTGCCCCTCTTGGAGGGGCTCCACATTCGCTGAAAGTGGCCCATTGGCCGTCATCGACTAGCCATCGACTAGCAGTCGAACACCGACCAGCAGATGTCGTTTCGCAGCCGCTGATCATCTAGGACAAGGTCGCGGATTGCTTCCGGCAGTTGCTCGCGCTGCCACTGGCATTCGCGACGACCGGCGGCTGCGCTCTCCGCCTTTGGTGCGGCGGCCCGCACGGCCCTGATGGCGTAGGCCGCCGCACCGAGCTCGTGGGCGGCCACATGCGCTACCGCCGCCGCTTGGCCCGCCGCGTAGGCGGCATAGCGCGCGGCTCCGCTCAGATCTCTGGCTGCGGCGTTGGCGTGGCCGGCGGCCGTACGCGCCTCAGTCATCGGTACCTCGCCGCGCGTCCAAGCACGAGCCAATGCGATGGCGCGGCGCGGCCGGTCGTCATTGGGTTGGGTTGCCTCGAATAGGGGCAACACATGCGCTGCACAATCCGCCGCCCACAGCGCCAGCAGGTGATGATCGGCGTCTTGGAGCGTGCCGCCGCGACGCACCGTGATGAGCCTGGGGTCGCGCTGCTTGGGTAAGATCATGTGTTCGTTCCTGCGCCTTCCTGCGCCCAATCTAGAATAGGCCGCAGCCGAATGCGCTTGCCACTTACTGTCGTGATTGCGACTTTGCCGCCACTAACGTGAGGTGTACCGAAAACCGCACCTACGAAACTTGGGGACAGGCTCGCGGCTCAACGCGGCGGCCCGGCGTCGACGCGCGCCAGCAGCGTGTCGAAGTCTCCTCGGTAGCCGTGCAGCGTCTCGAACCACCAGGTGACGCCCACCTCGGCATACTGCGCCGCTCGCTCCGTTTCCCCCGAACGGCTCAAGCCCGTCATGGCGACATCGAACGGCGCGTCTATGCTGCGGCGCTGCCGGCGGATCGTGGCGATGCTCTCGGCCATCTGCGCCGGGCTGCGCACAAACTCGTTGGCCTCGTTGACCCCGTTGATGATCCAGCCGTC
>QEUY01000222.1 GCA_003577365.1 Chloroflexota bacterium
CGGCGCGGGTTGCGCCTGCACAGCTTGCGCCGCTGCGCGCGGGCCGGGCGGGTCCGACTGGACCGTGGGCACGTTATACTCGTCCGGCTCGCTGGGGAGCGGCGGCGGCAGGTCGTTTTGTGGTTTCGAGTAGGGTTCAGCCATCGTGATCAAAAAATGCCGCCCACAGCAACGCAACTGGCCGGCATTTGAAAAGACAAACAGGACGGTTCCCGTTTTGGGGCGTGCGATGCTCAGGCCGCGCGCGGCGGTGGCCTAGTCGTTTAGCCCGCTGAGCACGCGCAGGACGCCAATCGCCTTGCCTTGCGTGTCCATGCTGCTGTGCTGCAGCAGCACGTCGACGCTGCGGCCATCCTCCAGCTTGAGGACCATCTTGACATCGCGGTTCAGTTCGACCATCGTCTTGCCGGCGTTCAACCGGGTCGAATAGTAGGTGATGCGATAGGGCGAACCGGCATGGTTGTCGTTCATCTTGACAATTTCGACCTTGTCAAAGACGCTGACAGGCTCTTCCTGGCCGGGCATATAGAGCATGGCTTTCATCAGTTGGGACGCTCCTGGTTGACGGGCGAACACGCCGCCTGCACCTGATGGGCAGGCGCAGGACACACGCGACGGGCACAGTTGGCGCTCATTGTAGCAAAGGCCACGGGCTTGGACAAACTCTCCTGGCGAACGGCGGGTCTCTGCCATTCGCCAGGAGAGTGGACCGGCGATCAGTTCTCGGCTTTGAGGGTGAGTAGATAGGCGATCAGGTCAGCGATATCCTGATCGCTGAGGGTCTGCCGATAGGTCTGGAGCATGACCCCCGCCAGGTAGCCTTCGACTACATAGGCGTTGGGATGGACGATGCTGTTGTAGAGATAGACCTCGGCGCTTTCCCCCGGCACACGCGTGGCGGCGGTGTTGCCGATATTGTGCCAGGTGGGGCCGACCATCATCTGCTTCGGGTCGGTCGAATGACAGCCGATGCAGGCGTTGGAAAGCGTGAGCGATTGGCCGCGGGTCGCGTCGGCGTTAGCCAAGGCGGCCTGGACCGCTTCCGGCAGGGTGGCCTCGGCGGTGCTGCTGTCGCCCGCTGCGCTCACCGCCGGTTCAGATGTCGCCGGCGCGGCTTCTGTCGCGGCCTCGGTCGGTGCGGCAGTTGCTTCGACAGTTGCTTCAGCAGTCGTTTCGACAGTCGTTTCGACAGTCGCCGTGGGTTCTAAGGTCGCTTCGGCGGTTGCCTCCGGCGTGGTTTCTGCCGCCGCGGCGGTCAATTCGGGTGTCGGCGTGGCGGTCGGCAGCAGCGAGCCTGCGCCGCTCGCCGCCTCTGCCGTGGCTGCTGCTGTCACTTCGGCAGTCGCTTCTGCGGTGACCTCCTGGGTAGAGGTGATCGCTTCGCTGGCAGTTGGCGTGGCGCTGCCGGTGGCCGGCCCTGCTTCGGTTTCGGTTGTGCTTTCTGCCGCGGTCAACTCGGCGGTGGCGGTGATCGCGGCGGTTTCGGTCACGGCCGCGCTCGCCGCTTCCCCTGTTTCGGTCAAATCGGCGCTCGCCGTCACGCCGGCAGTCCCCGTCAATTCCGCCGGTTCGGTCAGCGGGGCGGTGGCCGTCAACTCACTGCTGGCTGCGGGGCTGGCTGCTGCCACCGGGGCTGGGGTGGGCGCTTCGGTCGGGGCGGGCAGCGGCGTAACGGCAAAGGCGTCGGGGGCCAGGGTGGGCACACGCGTGGGCAGCAGTTCCTCGCCGACCGGACGCCCGCCGCAGGCAGCCAGGGCCAGGACCAAGATTCCCGAAACAGCGCCAACTACGAAACGGTTCATCGTCTACTCCTCACTGCGATCTGTCTCAAGCGGGCTGCGCCAGCGTCTGGGGCGAGCCAAGCCTGCCCGTGCAGCCGTGGTTGAGAGGGCTTATCTTTGTGTGGCTGTGTTCCAATCTTCACAAGCTGAACCTCCGAATTTTGCCCCGAAGCGGCGACGCTGTCAATTTCGCGGCCTGATGCGTGGGTGAGGGTTGGGTATTCCGGCGTACACTTGGGAAGCGCCCCATCTTTCCTCCACTCCAGATTGCGCCTATAATCGGCAGCAATCGATCCATCTATCTACCTCGGCGCTTATTTCACTGCCTTGTGCGTGTGATATTGCCCTGTGCGCGTAACACAAAGGATGGCCCATGCCCGTCGAACCGCAAGCCTTCAAAAACTCG
The DNA here is from genome assembly GCA_003577365.1 of Chloroflexota bacterium. Lineage (GTDB taxonomy): Bacteria > Chloroflexota > Anaerolineae > Caldilineales > Caldilineaceae > QEUY01. The sequence goes on from QEUY01000222.1 coordinate 2,188, forward strand.
TTGGCCCAGTGGGCCAGCGGCGTCACCGTCGTCACCTCAGTCGATACCCCCGCAGGTGCTTTGCCGGACAGTCCGGCGGGCAGCCAACGTGTCGGAATTACCGCCAGTTCTTTTGCCAGCGTCAGCTTGGAGCCGCCGCGCGTCTTGATCTGTATTAACAAGCGGCTCTATACCCACGGGCTGATCGAGCGCAGCCGGGTCTTTGCCGTCAATATTTTGAATGACGATCAACTGGGGTGGGGGATGCTGTTTGCAGGGATGCTGCCCGAAGTGGACGACCGCTTTGCGGGGATCGACTGGCGCGTCGAGGTAACCGGGTCGCCGATCCTGCCGGGAGTGTTGGCCTGGCTAGACTGCCGTGTGGTGCATGCCTATGACGGGGGCGACCATACGATCTTTGTGGGCGAGGTGGAGGCGACCGGCACGCACGCGATCGGCGCGCCGCTGCTCTATTATAACCGCCAGTGGCGCAAGCTGGATGCGGCGCGCCCCGTGCAGCCATAGGATAGGAGCGGGCGCGGCGGCCATTTTATCGTCTTTACCGTCGCGCCCGCTCTCGGCGTTACTTTGCGCCCAGGCTATGGATATCGCCCACGCCCGATTTGGAGCTGGTGGTCTGCGGCGAACCATAGTAGTTGATCGACCCTGCGCCGGAGAGGGTCGCCGCCAGGGTCTCCTCTACCCAGAGCGTAGCCGAGCCTGCGCCGCTCAAGTTGACCTGCGCGGTTTGGCTCTTCAGGTCGCCCGCGGCATAGTTGCCAAGACCGCTCATCTGGACGCTTTGGTGGGTCGCCTGCCCTGCCAGCGTGACGACGCCCGCGCCGCTGATGGTGACCGCCAGGTCGCCGGCGGTGAGCTGGTCAACGGTGATCGTCCCCGCGCCGCTCTCGACCAGTGCCAGCCGATCCGCGGTCAACTGTTCGGCGTACACAGTCCCCGCACCGGACAGGTCCAGCGCCTCCAGCTTCTTGACATGCAGCGTATAGCGGATCGACTGCGGGGGGCGCAGGAAGCGAAACCCATAGGGGAACCGGAACCGGTTATCGAAGCGGATGGTCAGCGTCCCATCACGGACGGTGGTCTCGATATGCGCCAGCAGGTCTTCGGTCGTGTCAATCGCCAGCCCCTCTGTGCCATCCTGGATGATGGTCATTTCGCCGTAGTTGGTGAAATTGACCGCCGTAAAGTCGCTGACGTCGCGCGTCGCGCTGCGGGCTTCACCCGACCCGCGTATGAGTCCGAATGTCACATAGAGCACGACGCTGACGAGCAGCAGACCCAGCACAAGCAAGACCGCAATGATCAGCAGTAGACGAGCGCCCATGGATGCCTCCTGTATGCTGGCGGAAATAGGAGCGATACTAGGTGCAATCTGCGGAAGTGGCTGGGAACGATCCGGTATGATGATCGATGTGCGCCAGACGAAGGCCATCTGGCGCACAAGCTACGCGCTAGATTTGATTAGCGCCGGGGGATGATGATCCACAGCACGATATAGGGCAGCAGACCCGGCAGGCCGCCCGGTATCATCAGCAGCAGAAAGGCGAGCCGAAACCAGACCGGGTTGATGCCGAAGAACTCGCCTAGCCCGCCACACACGCCCGCCACAATGCCGTTCTGCCGGCGCAGTTCACTTCGTTGCGTTGTCACCGTCTCTTGGGTCCTCTCTATCGTTCCGGTCTGGGCCGGAAAATGCGTTCAGACAGTCTTTGTGCCGGTCACCTCGTTTTCACCCCGTCACATGCTCAACAATACGCAGCGCGGCGCGAAACGTTGCAGCGTGGCTCGTCTAGGCGGTGACAGGCTCCTTGGGCCACAGCGTCTGATACGCTTCGATCAGCGTGTCCATCAGCCGGTCCATCTTGGGGTCGACCACCTGGCGCGCCGGGTCGGCGTCATACCAGGCCTGGACTTCGCGCGCGCCTTGGGCATAGGGGATGGTGCAGGTGAAGCCGGGGGCGACCCGTTTGATCTTGCTGTTGTCGAAGATGACGCTGTGCGCCTTGTCGCCCACCAGCCCCGCGCCCCAGACCGGGTCATAGGCGTTGATCAGTTCCGACGGGATATGCACCAGCTTGGGGTCGGGCACGCCCGCGGCCTCGGCGGCGATGCGATAGATCTGGTCCCAGGTGAGCAGCTCGTCGGAGGTGATGTGGAAGCTCTCGCCGATGGCGTGGTTGTTGCCCAGCAGCGGCACAAAGCCTTTGGCAAAGTCGCGATGATGGGTGAGCACCCAGAGCGACATGCCGTCGCCATGCACGACCACCGGTTTGCCCTTGCGCATGCGGTCGACGACCGTATAGCCGCCGTTAAAGGGGTACATGGTGCGGTCATAGGTGTGGGAGGGGCGCACGATGGTGAAGGGGAAGCCCTCTTCACGATAGGCGCGCACCAGGCGTTCTTCACAGGCGATCTTGTTGCGCGAGTAGAGCCAGAAGGGGTTTGCCAGCAGCGTGGATTCGGTGATGGGCAGCCCGCTGATCGGCTTCTGGTAGGCCGAGGCCGAACTGATAAAGATGTATTGTTTGGTGCGCCCACGGAAGAGCGCCAGGTCAGTTTCGATGTGGTCGGTGGTGAAGGCGATCCAGTTGACCACGGCGTCGAAGGTGAGGTCGCCAAGCGCGGCGCGGGCCGACTGCGGGTCGCGGATGTCGCCGTGCAGGGTGTGCAGGTTGGCCGGGACTTGGCGCTCGGTGGTCTGGCCGCGGTTGAGCAGATAGAGGTCGATGCCCTGGTCGACGGCCAACTGCGTGCAGGCCGAGCTGATCTTGCCCGTCCCGCCGATAAACAATACGCGCATGGGGTACGCTCCTTTGGATGCTGATAGATGGAATCGTCGGCCGCGCCGGCCAAACACATGAATAGAGAGCGCCGCCGCTGTCGCAGACGTCGTTCTCTATTGTAACCGAGGTAGGGTCGGGGGTCTATCCCCTCGGCTGATCTGGGTGACACTTCCGAAGACAGTTCACCGCAAAGAAGAGGGCGAAGTGTAGGTGCGGTTTTCTAACCGTGCAAGCAGCCTGGCGACTGACGGCCCGGCAGCCTTAGTCCGGGATCTGCCGCAGCAGGCTGCTCCAGTCGAAGAGGCCGTAGTAGCCTGCCAGGTCGGGCAGCGGTTCAGATGCGCCCCCAAACGCCATACCGGTGACGGGGTCGGCGGCCATCAGTTGCAGGCGGTCGTCCACACGCTGAATGTAGTAGAGCACGCTGCCGTCCGCGCGCCAGACCGGCGCATCCTGGAAGCTGTCCTCGTCGTTGAGGGGCCGCACTCCGCCCGTCGCCGCGTCCAGCAGATAGATGCGGCGGGCGGCGATGCCGGGGTTGTCGAAGGTGATCGTGCTTGGCTCCAGGTCGGCAGTCTCGGCGGGGTTGGCGGCATAGGCGATGCGGTTGCCGTTGGGCGACCAGGCGACGCGGCCCGGAATTTGGCCGGCGGCTGCGGCGACGGGTGTGGTTATCCCCGACGCCAGGTCAAAGATCGCCAGCGATTTATTTCGCCATGCCTCGCGGCCCCCGCCGAGTGTGACGGCCAGGCGGCTGCTGTCGGGCGACCAATCGTGGTAGTCGGTGGTGTAGAGCGAAGCTTCCTCTGACGTCCAATCTTGGTAGCCGGTTATATGGGGCGCAGCTTGATTCAGCGGGATGATCGCGCCGTTGATGCTGTCTAGAATCGCAAGTGGCAGCCCATCCGCCAGGGCGGCTGCGCTCAATGGCCCTGCCCAGAAGGTGACATAACGACCATCAGGCGACCATTTGCCCCATTGTAGCTGCGACTGGAATTCGGCGCTGCCGGGCAAGGTGAGCAACTGCGCCGGCGTAAGGTCATCGATCGACAGCGCCCATATGGTCATCGGCCCGACAATAGCATAGCCCCCACCAGTCGGGTTTTGCGGCTCCAAGTTGCTTTGCAGCGCCAGCAGGCGTGCGCTGTCGGGCGACCAGGTCACCGAGGTGATGGTGCTGCCGGGCGGGAAGATTTCGTGTACTCTCCCCGCCGCATCCTCCAGACGCAGCCCGCCATTCTCAACGACCGCGGTCCAGGCCTGGTCGGGCGAGGGAAAGCGCGCCGCCTCGACAGCCGGGATGGTCTGGTGAGCCGGTTGGCCGGCAGCGGTTGGCGCGGCCAAAGGGGATGCGTTGGCGGGCGCGGCGGGGGCGGTGATGGGGACGCAGGCTGTCGCCAATAACAGGGCGATAGCCGGCAGCAAGAACTTGGAAACCATGAGGAACTCCTTCCGTTGCGGATCAAACTGGGTCGATCCGGTAACGTATCGAATGCTCCCAATGTTCCCCTTCAGTCAGGCGATAGCCCATCTAGCCATGTACCGCAGCCGCGCCGGACCCGTTGTGCGATCCCTACACCGGCGAGAGGAGGCGACACTGCTCCAGCAGCCAGATCACCCGGCGCACGCTCTGCGGC
>QEUY01000223.1 GCA_003577365.1 Chloroflexota bacterium
GGGCTGGAGGGTGCGGCCATCCAAGATGGCGGCGCTCGGCTCCGGCTCTCGTCCCTGGGCCATGCGCAGCAGGCGGCGCAGGTCATGCACCAGCGCCTCGAACACCCCTGCCGCCAACCAGCGCTGCGTCTGCTGGTAGACCGTATGCCAGGGCGGCAGGTCGTTGGGCATCAGCCGCCACGGCGCACCGGCGCGCACAATGTAGCGCAAGCCGCCCAACACTTCGCGCAACAGATATTCCCGCTGCGGCGCTTCTTCACTCATCAAGGTCAGATAGGGCGCAACCAGCGCCCATTCTTCGTCACTGACATCACTGGGATAGGCTGTTCGTTCCATCCTTTCAGCTTACTCATCTTGTCAAGTTCATAACACGCTCTAGACGAGGGTATGGGGGTCTGGTAGGCGGATCGACCAGGTGGGTGACGTATCCTTCTGTATATCCAAGAGGCCATGCGCGCCGCTATTTGACAGTACCGCGCCGCCGTCCTAGACTAGAGCTACGCTGAGTATCAACCGTCAGAACTGTCAGACGCAGTTGCTTCCAGGCTCACCTTCTTCGCTCTTCCGGGATAGTTGAGCCCCCTCTGTCGAGGTTTCGGCTGGCATGGTAGCTGCCGGAGTCTCGCTGTTCTATTGCGATCGCCGGTCCGCCATTTGTTCGGACCTACCTATACGCCCAGCGTGACATAATACCCCCATGGACGTCTTTGATCTGCGCAACCAGCTCATCTCCGATTACGCCGACTACATCCGCAGCTTTATCCACATTCGGGACGAACGCATCCACCAGCATGTGGAAGCCGAACTGAGCCGCGGGCTACTCTGGCCAGAGCCCTTGCTGCAGCTGAACCCCAATTTCAGACCTGGGGCATGGATCGACGATTTGGTGCGGCGTGACCTGCTGCACGACGAATGCCGCCGCATCTTTCAGCTCAAAGATCCGGCTCGCCCGGCTCGCCCTCTGCGGCTTCACCACCACCAGACCGAGGCTGTGGAGGCAGCGGCATCCGGAGAAAGCTATGTCTTGACGACTGGCACCGGCTCAGGCAAGAGCTTGGCCTATATTGTGCCCATCGTCAATTACGTGTTGCGCCATGGCAGTGGCCGCGGCATTCGCGCCATCGTGGTCTATCCAATGAACGCGCTGGCCAACAGCCAGTTTCAGGAATTGGAGAAGTTTTTGTGCCGCGGCTATCCAGAGGGAAAACCGCCGGTCACTTTTGCGCGCTATACCGGCCAAGAAGACGACGAGGAGCGTCGCGCGATTTGGGCCGATCCTCCCGATATCTTGCTCACCAACTACGTAATGCTCGAACTGCTGCTGACCCGGCCCGACGAAAAAAAGATCGTCGAATCGGCGCGTGGACACCTGCAGTTTCTGGTACTGGATGAACTGCATACCTATCGGGGACGGCAGGGCGCGGATGTAGCCATGTTGGTACGCAGAGTGCGCGACCTCTGTGAGAATCCGCAGCTGCAGTGTGTGGGTACGTCGGCAACTTTGGCAGGCTCGGGCAGTTTTGCCGAACAACAGGCGCAGATTGCCCAGGTTGCCAGCCAGCTCTTTGGCGTGCATGTCCGGCCCGAGCGGATCATTGGCGAGACATTGGAACGCGCCACCTGCGAGCGGAGTCTCGACGATCCAGAGTTTCGCCAAGAGCTCCGACGGCGTATTGAGGACCCCTCCCGTCAGCCGCCCTCTGCCTACACGGCTTTTGTCAACGATCCGCTCTCCAGCTGGATCGAATCCATCTTTGGCTTGACCCAGGAGCCGTCCGGCAACCGGCTGCGGCGCGCCCAACCCATTAGCATCGGCGGAGCAGAGGGCGCAGCCGCTAAGTTGAGTGAACAGACCGGTGCGGATCCAGCGCGCTGTACGGCTGCGCTGCAACAGGGCCTACTTGCGGGCTACAGCGTAAAGCAGCCGGAGACGGGTTTCCCGGTCTTTGCCTTTCGTCTCCACCAGTTCATCAGCCGCGGGGATACCGTCTACGCCACGCTGGAAGCGCCGGCTGCGCGCTACATCACGACCCACGCGCAGCAGTATGTGCCCAATGACCGCGAGCGCGTGCTGCTGCCGTTGGCCTTCTGTCGCGAATGCGGGCAGGAATACTATGTGGTGCAGCGCAGCCACCAGGGTGGCTCGGCCAGCTATATGGCGCGTGAGTTGACTGACCAGACCGGTGAAGAGGACAGCGAGACCGGCTACCTCTACGGCAACCTGGAAAACCCTTGGTCCGATGACCTGAGCGAAATCGCCACGCGTATCCCCGAAGACTGGCTGCTGCCGGGGACCGTGACCCCCGTTCTCAAGAAGACCTTTCAGAAGAGGCTGCCGCAGCCGCAGCACATCAACCGGCTGGGCCAAGTCGACGCCAACGGGGATCTCTTCTACTTCGTGAAGACCCCGTTTGCCTTTTGCCTCAATTGCGGCGTCTCGTACGATGCCTATCAGAAATCTGACTACGGCAAGCTGGCCTCACTCTCCTCCGAAGGGCGCAGCACGGCCACAACCGTGTTGAGCCTGGCGACGCTGCGTGCCCTGCGCCGTGACGAGACGCTGGAGCGCAAGGCGCGCAAGCTGCTCAGCTTCACCGACAACCGGCAGGATGCGTCGCTCCAGGCCGGCCACTTCAACGACTTTGTCGAGGTCAGCCTGTTGCGTGCTGCGCTCTACCGGGCTGTGGCCGACACAGGCGAGACCGGTCTAACCGACGAAGCGCTGCCCCTCAAGGTCTTTAATGCACTGGACCTGCCTCTTGACCTCTATGCGGTCGATCCGACCGTGATGTTTGCGGCCAAGCAGGATACAGAGCGCGCCCTGCGCGAGGTGCTCGCCTACCGGGTCTATCAAGACCTACGGCGCGGCTGGCGGGTCACATCGCCCAATCTGGAGCAATGTGGTCTGCTGCGCATCGAGTACAAATCGCTTGACGAACTCTGCGCCTATGAGCCGGTCTGGAAGAAGCTGCACCCGGCGCTCGCCGATACTACGCCGCCGATCCGCACCCAAGTGGCTAAGACACTGCTCGATTTTCTGCGCCGTGAGTTGGCGGTCAAGGTCGATTATCTCGACGAGACCTATCAAGAGCAGATACGCCAGCGCAGTAGCCAGAAACTGACAGAGCCGTGGGCTATCGACGAGGGGGAAGTCCTTGCCCATGCAGCGATTGCCTTCCCACGTGGGCGGACTGGCAATGAGTATCGCGAAAACGTCTTTGTTTCCGGTCGCGGCGGCTTTGGACGTTACCTGCGCCGCGTACTGGTCCATGATCCGCAAAGCCTGTCTCTAGACGAGACGACGACTATTATCCGCGATCTCTTCGCCGTGCTGAGCAAGGCTGGCCTCGTGGAAATGGTTGTCGAGGCGAAGTCCTCTGACAGCTCTGACGCTGTGCCGGGTTACCAGGTTCCGGCCTCATGCCTGATCTGGAAGGCAGGCGATGGGTCTGAACCCTTCCACGACCCCATCCGCGTGCCTCAGCAGTCACGGCTGGGTCATCGCGTCAATCCGTTTTTTGTAGACTTCTACCGCAGCGTCGCCGCCACGCTGCACGGCTTCGAGGCACGCGAGCACACGGCCCAGGTGCAGAATGACGAGCGCCAGCGACGCGAAGAGCGCTTCCGCAGCGCGGACCTGCCTCTGCTCTACTGCTCGCCGACCATGGAACTGGGCGTGGATATCTCGCAGCTCAACGCCGTCAACCTGCGCAATGTGCCGCCCACGCCGGCCAATTATGCCCAACGCAGCGGCCGCGCCGGGCGCAGCGGGCAACCGGCGTTGGTCTTCACCTACTGCACCACCGGCAGCCCGCACGACCAGTATTTCTTCCGCCGACCGCAGCAGATGGTCGCCGGGGCCGTCGCACCCCCGCGCCTGGACCTGGCTAACGAGGACTTATTGCGCGCCCATGTCTATGCTGTGTGGCTGACCGAGTCCGGCATGAGTTTGGGCAGATCGCTGCGTGATGTCTTGGACTTGGCCGGGGAGCCGCCGCCGTTGTCCATCTTGCCGCAGAAGCTTGCCCACTTGGAGGATCCGGCCGCGCGACGGCGAGCCCTAGCGCGTTTGGAGCGCGTTTTCCGCTCGATTGAAGACGACTTGGCAGGGGCCGGCTGGTACACACCGGACTGGGTCCAGCGGCAGCTTGACCATGTCGTCGCAACCTTTGAGCGTGCCTGCGAACGCTGGCGCAACCTCTACCGCTCGGCGCGCAAGCAGCGTGAGGTCCAGAACCAAATCATCGGCGACGCCTCGCGTTCGCAGGAGGACAAGGCCCAAGCCAAACGGCTGCGCTCTGAGGCAGAAGCCCAGCTCGATCTGCTCATCGAAAACAAGAACCTGGTCCAGTCAGACTTCTACAGCTACCGCTATTTCGCCAGCGAAGGGTTCTTGCCCGGCTACAACTTCCCGCGCCTCCCGCTGTCGGCTTACATTCCCGGCCGCGGCAAACGGGCCGGTGACCAGGATGAATATCTGAATAGGCCGCGCTTTCTGGCGATCTCTGAGTTTGGACCGCGCAGCATCATCTACCACGAAGGCTCGCGCTACATCGTCAACCGCGTCATCCTGCCCGTCGATGAAACCACCCCAGGCGGCGTGCCCACCGGCGAGGCCAAGCTCTGCCCACGTTGCGGCTATCTGCATCCAGTCGTCGCCGGCGAATCCAATCCCGACCGCTGCGAGCACTGCAATGCCTATTTGGACACCGCCTTGCAGCCGCTCATGCGGATGCAGAACGTGACCACCAAGCGCCGTGACCGCATCAACTCCGACGAGGAAGAGCGGACGCGTATGGGCTACGAACTGCGGACAGGGGTGCGTTTCGGGGCCGTCGACCATACGTCACAAAAGCGGGTGGGGCGCGTGCTGGACCGCCACGGCGAAGCGATCTTTACCCTGACCTACGGCCATGCCGCTACCCTCTGGCGCATCAACCTGGGCTGGCGCAGACGCAAAGACCCGAACATCTACGGCTTCATTCTGGACGCCGAGCGTGGCTATTGGGAGCGCAATGAACTAGCGGTAGAAAACGATCCAGACGACCCCAAGAGCAAGTTACTGCTGCGTGTGGTGCCCTACGTCGAGGACCGCCGCAATTGCCTCCTGATCGAACCCAAGGTCAAGCTTTCGCACGAACAGATGGCGACCTTGCAGCCGGCGCTCAAGAACGCCATCCAGGTCCTCTACCAGCTAGAAGACAGCGAACTGGCTGTGGAGCCGCTGCCCACGCCTGATGAACGCCGCCAGATCTTGCTCTATGAGTCCGCTGAAGGGGGAGCCGGGGTGCTGCGCCAGTTGTTCGACCGCTCGCAAGCCATGGCCGAGGTGGCGCGGAAAGCGCTGGAGCTCTGCCACTTTGACCCTGACACGGGCCAGGACAAACGCCGCGGACCCAACAGCCGCCAGGACTGTGAGGCCGCCTGCTACGACTGCTTGATGAGCTACGCCAACCAGCCCGACCACCGCCTGCTGGACCGGCTGCTGATCCGGGACCTACTCCTGCAGATGGCGCAAAGCAGCGTGGAAGCGAGCCCCACGGCCCTGCCGCGCGCCGAGCACCTGCGCCAACTGAAGGCCCAATGCGACAGCGAGTTGGAACGCACCTGGCTGGACCTGGTGGACAGCCTCGGCCTGCGCTTGCCCGACGAGGCGCAGACGGTATTTGAGCTATGCCACACCAGCGTCGACTTCTACTACAAGGACCAGAACGCCATCATTTTTGTAGACGGCCCGATACATGACCTGGACCCGGACAAGGACCGGCGCATTGACGACTGCCTCTCCTTTGAGATGGGCCAGGAGGTGGTCCGCTTCCACCACGCCGCCGACTGGCGCGCCATCTGTGCCGCCCATCCGCATATCTTCGGCGCAATGCCGCAGACCGACCGCTAAAAGGAGCTTGACGCTGTGAACTATGCCGTAGGATCGTTGGTCAAGGCGCGCGGGCGCGAGTGGGTGGTGCTGCCCGATTCCAGCGAGGATTTCCTGGTGCTGCGTCCCCTGGGCGGCACGGACCAGGAGCGCGCCGGCGTCTATCTGCCGCTGGAGCGCGACGACGTTCAGCCGGCCAGCTTTGCCCTGCCCGACCCCAACCAGCCGGGCGACTTCCTCTCCTGCCGGCTGCTGCGCGATGCCGTGCGGCTGGGCTTCCGCTCTAGCGCCGGCCCCTTCCGCTCGTTTGGGCGCATCAGCGTCGAGCCGCGTCCCTACCAGCTCGTACCGCTGCTCATGGCGCTCAAGCTAGATCCTGTTCGGCTGCTGGTCGCCGACGACGTAGGCATCGGCAAGACGGTCGAGGCCCTCCTGATCGCGCGCGAGCTGCTCGACCGCGGCGAGGTGCGGCGGCTGGCCGTACTCTGCCCACCCCATCTGGCCGAGCAGTGGCAGGACGAGCTGCGCGACAAGTTTCACATCGAGGCCGAACTGGTGCTGCCCAGCACGGTCAACCGGCTGGAGCGCAACGCCGCGGCCAACCAGTCGCTCTTTGACCTCTACCCGCACGTGATCGTCTCGACCGAGTACATCAAGTCCAGCCGGCGGCGCGATGACTTTGTGCGCGCCTGTCCGGAGCTGGTGATCGTGGACGAGGCGCATACCTGCGCC
>QEUY01000224.1 GCA_003577365.1 Chloroflexota bacterium
AGGATCGTCAGCGCCAACCCCAGCACCAACAGATACTTCCCGCCGCTGCTGTAGAGCAGGATCGTGCCCAGCAGCCATAGGCTAGGCGCAGCCGCCAGATAGCCCTGCCGGCTGCGTCGCGCCAGCCAGGCCGCCGCCGCGCCCATGATCCACAGCACGCTGCACGCCAGCGCGCCAAACACGAGATTGTCCTGCGCCGCGCCCCCGGCCTGCACCCCTGACCACCACAGCAGGGCGCGCTCGCCGAATCCACGCCAGACTCCCACGACCTCGCTCGGAATCGCCGCCCAGGTGTTGGCCCACAGCGCCTGCCACAGCCGGGCCGGGCCGGGGATCCAGCCCAACAGCAGTTGGCTGATAGCTATCAGACCCACCGCCGCCAGCGCCAGCGCACGCGCCAGCCCCAACCCCCAAGACCGCCGCGGCGCGGCGCTCTGCCGCCAGCCCCACAGCCACCAAGTCGCCGCCACCGCCAACGGCCCGCTCCACTCCAAGACCGCTTGCGTCGGCCCCAGCGCCAGCCAATCATTAGAACGCAGCGCCACCGCGGGCAGCGCGTTCAACGCCATACAAGCCAGCAGCACCCCCCACCCCAACGCAGGCCGCGCCCATCGCTCCAGCCAAAGCAGCGCCCGCACCGGCCAGACCGGTGCGCCTTCGGGGGAATAGGTGAAATCTTGCGACGATGGCGCGGTCATGGTGTCACGGCTGGCCGTCAGCCGACCTCCTCCTCCACTTCATAGGTGACGACCCCGCCTGTCGGTGTGCTGCGGATCACCGTCCGTTTGCGCCGGAAGCGCAGCACCGAGCGCAGCGGGCTGCCCGCTTCGACCACCGCCGACGGGATCTCGACGCGCGCCAGCAGCGCCTGGGTTATCCCTAGCCTGGCCCGCAGCGCATCTTCGCCCGCGCCCGGCTCATTCGATGCCGGCGACACCAACACCGCGCTGCTTTCCAGCCCGACCCCTTTCAGGTGCAGCAGTTGCGCCGGCCAATCCCCCGGCCAATCCCCTACTTGCCCAATGTCCACCTGCGGCGTGACCACGATCAGGCTGCCGCGGCGGCCCAACGCCGGCCCATTGCTCGACAGCAGGTCCGCCAGCGACACATCCCCGGCGTCGATGCGCGCCAGGGCCGCCATCATCTGCCACAACTGCGCTTGTCCGGGCAGCGGCGGGATCAGCCACGGTTGCGTTTGGCCGGATGCGGGCGCGCGGCCCGCGGCCAACAGCCCCACGGCGCGCTGCTCGCGCCCGGACAGCAGCTCCGCTGCCAAACTGGCTGCCAGAATGATGCTCGTCTCCAATGTGCTGGACGGCCCGCTGCCGGAGTGCGCCCCGCCATAGAGGTCCAGCACGACCCATACATCGCCGCTCGGCTCCGTCTCCAGTTCCTTGACCATCAGACGCCCGCGATGCGCCGACGTTCGCCAGTGGACATGGCGCAGGCTGTCTCCGGGCCGGTACTCGGTCACCGTCGCCGCCGGCTGCACCCCCCGCAGCGGGCGCCGCCGCCGGTCGCTCCCCTGCGTATTGCCGTGCGGCAGCGCCAGCCGCGGCAGTTCCACCACGCGCGGATAGATCAACACAACATCGTGATGCGGGAAATCGACCTGCAGGTCAAACAGCCCCAACGGGTCCTGCAGATGCAGCATATGCGGCCCCAGGCGAAAGACGCCGCGCTGTTTGCATTCCACCTCGGCGCGCCAGCGATACGACGAAAGCGCCCCGCACGCGATCACACGCCCCGCCTCATAGCCCGGCAAGTCGGACTGATCCACGAACTCCGCCCACAACACAGGCAGGCGGCTCAGGTTGCGCAGCTCGAACTCCTCTTGCAACAGGTCGCCCGCCACTAGGATCGTGCTGACGCGCGTCCGCGTCGCCTCCAGCGCCGGCGCCAGGCTCCGCACCCACAAATAGCCCAGGGCGTAGAGCCCCGCCAAGGTCACGCTCAACACCACCCAGACCGGGTGCGGTGCAAATATCTGGTTGAGCAGCACGATCGGCAGCAGCAGCAGCGGCCATCCGATCCGCAGATCGATCCGGCTCTGCTCCGGTAGACCGCGGTTCAACAGACGCCGCACCGCCGCGCCCCATGGCTTCGGTCGCCCCCATCTTCGTATCCCCCGTCGTGCGTCTTGCACTGTGCTCTAATTTGCCCCGTCCAAGCGAATATGCCACAATCCCTACGTCAACCAACCCTGGCCCCATCCCAGACGGGACGGGACTCACCGCCGGCCAGCGCCGATGCTGAACACACCTGCCAGCCCATCGCCCACGCTCAACCCCGACGGGACCATCTCCGCCGTCGTGCTGAGCGTCAGCCCGCCCGACGCCCCTTTCCGGCTGCTCCGCCTCTGGCTGCCGCCAGGGGCCGCCGAATCCCCTGTCTGTGGCCGCTTCTGGATGGCCCGCTGCGCCGAAGATACCCTCTCGGCCCGCGCCCAAGACTGGTCGATCTATCTGCGCCGCCCCCTGCTGGCCGCCGGTGTGCCCGAAACGATGGCTCGGCCCCAAGAGGCCGACCCTGTTCCAAATGAAGCGGGCGCGGGCGAACGCATCGACCTCCTGCTCGGCCCTGCCGCCGACCCAGGCGCAGACTGGCTGGCTGCGCGCCCCCCCGGCAGCACCGTCAACCTGCTCGGCCCCTTTGGGCGTCCGTTTGCGCTGCCACCCAACAGCCGGACGCTGCTTGTGCTTACACTCCCCGCCTACGCCCCTCTCTGGCTCCCCGCGGTCCATGACATGCTGGACCGCGGCGGACGCGTCACCCTCGTGACCCCTCCCCCTGCGGCTGCCGAAAGCCTGCGTGCGCGGCTGCCCCTGGCCGTCGAACTGCGCGCCGCACGCGATGCCGCCGATTGGTCCCAGCACCTAGCCGAGACCGTGCGCTGGGCCGACCACCTCTGCGCCTCCTTGCCTGCCTCCCACTACCAGCCCCTCGCCGACGACGTGCGCCGCACACGCTTTCGCGTCGACCCCGGCTTCGCCCATATCTACCTAGAGGCCAACCTCGCCTGCGGTTTCGGCGCCTGCCTGGCCTGCGCCGTGCCGCTGCCCGACGGCGGCATGACGCGCGCCTGTCTCCATGGCCCGATCTTCCCCCTCGAGCGTGTCACTGTCTAGCTGCCTCTGCCCATTCGGTCAGCGCATCAGCAGCTCCAGCGGATTGGCGCGCCGGCCAAAATCGCGGATCTCAAAATGCAGATGCGCCCCCGTGCTGTTCCCCGTCGACCCCACTGTACCGATAATCTGCCCCTGGGCAACTACCTCGCCTTCCTCTACCAGCACGTCGGCCAGATGCGAGTAAAGCGTCACATAGTCGATATGATGGTCGATCACCACAAAATTGCCGTAGCCTTGCTCGTTCCACCCGGCGCGGATCACGACCCCCCGATCCGCCGCCGTCACAAAGGCCCCCGTCGGCGCGGCGATGTCGAGCGCGGGGTGATCCTCACGATAGCCCTGGCTCAACCAGCCAAAGACCGGCCAGGTAAAGCGCCCGCTGCCATAGGGCCACGTCTCAGGCACAGCCGCTGCCGCCGTACCCCCCGGCCCGCCCACGGCATACGCCATATAGGGCGAAACCGCCAGCGGCTGATCCAGCATAAACGCCATAAACCCGCTCGACGCCGGCGCAGGCCGCCCAGGCACACGCACATAACGATCAGGCGGCAAGGGTGAGTCGTCCGCGGCCGCGCCCGGCAGCCGGTTCCAGGCCACGCCGCGGATCGGTCGCACGTCCACGCCATACTGCGCCGCCACCTGGGCCAAGGTCTCGCCTGCCGCCACACGATGGCAGCGCCAGCCCACCGGCAACGGCTCCAGCCGGTCCCCGATCACCAACGGCTCCTGCGGGCGAAAATCCGGCGCGACCAAACAAGGAGCGTCCTCCAAGTCAACGCCCATCTCCAGCGCCGCCGTCCACAGCGTATCACCCGGCTGCACCGTGTAGCCCTGCGTGCGCCCCTGAGGCTCCATGAACTGCTGTACAGCCGGCGTACCCGCCATCGGCGTTGGGGTCGGCAGCAGGATCACGGCTTGCGTAGGGGTCGGCGTAGCAACATCCTCCGGACGCAAGATCGGCGCTTGCGCCCGCGCCCTTCCCCACCCGATCCCGCTCCAGACCGCCGCCGCCAGGGCACAGCCGAGCAGCGCCGCCAACAGCTGGCCCTTCGCGCGCGATGGCTCGGCCCCAAGAGGCCGGTGACGCAGCCGGGGCACAGCCCCACCCTGCTCCAAGCGCATCTTACGGTTCCTCCGGCGTCACGCGCAGCACCCGGCCTCCCTGCACATCCGCCACCCAGAGACGCCCCGCCCCATCCACCGCGATTCCCACCGGCTTGGCATCCGGCATCGCCGCCGTGCGCAGCGACCACAGCGCGTCCACGCCCCCCTGCGCGTTCAGCCGCAGGACCTGGCCCATCTCCGGCTGCGTGACATAGACCCGGCCCGCGCCGTCCACCGCCAGATGCGACCCGTCCAGGCTGTTCGCCACGGGCAGGGCCATGCTGCTCAGGATAAAGCCCGCCGCATGGCTCGGCCCCAAGAGGCCGGCCCTGTTCCAATCGAACCGGATCAGCCGGTGATTGCCCGCGTCGCTCACATAGACCGAGCCGTCATCCATCCCGGCCACATCCACGGGCTGCAGCGCCTGAAGCGTGCCGCTCACTGCCGGGCGCAGGATCTCGGCCACCACCGCGCCGTTCATATCCAGCGCCACAACCCGCTGCGCCGGCGTGCTTGCCACCCAAATGCGCCCCTGTGCGTCGACGCCAAGGCCGCGCGCCCGGTTCGCCAGCTCCGGCGGCGCGCCAAGCGTGGCCTCATAAACGCCCTGTGCGCCGAACCGCTCGATGCGCGCCGTGGCTGCATCCAGCACATAGACGCCGCCCGCGCCGTCGACGGCGATGTCCATCGGCTCCACAAAGGGCTGCTCCCCAGGCCGCAGCTCGATCGTTTCCCCGCTCGCCATGTCCAACATCAGCACGCGCCCCGCACCGCTCTCCGCCACGTAAATGCGGCCATCGCCCGCCGCGATCCCGCGCGGCGCGTTCAGCCCCGACATCACGACCTCGTTCGCTGCCGGCGGCACGGCAGCCCGGCCCACACCGGCCACAGCCGGCTCGGCGGCATCCGCGGGCAGCGGCAGCGCGGGCATCTCTATGCGAGTATAGTCCTTCTGCGGCGGAAACAGAAAGTCGCTCGGAATGATCTGATAGCCGCCCCCCTCCTGCCCCGGCGGACGCCAGTACAGATTGATATAGGTGTGGTCCGTGCGGTCGGCATAGCGCACCTCGATGTCGTGCAGCCCGCTGGAAAGCGCCATCTCGCCCGTGCCGAACTCGCCACGTGTGCGGCTGGCCGCGACCTCACCGCCGTCGATCTTGAGCAACGACTCGTCGACCGACTCCAGCGCAAAGCCATAGACGCCATCTTGCGGGATCGCCAGCTTGCCCGCCCATACCACTGTATAGGGGCGCGGCAGCACCGGCACATGAAAATACATCCCGATCTGCGGGTCAATCTGCGCGAAACCCTCCGGCTCGGCCCACTCGCCGTTGCCGAAATAGCGCCCCAGCAGGCCATTGCTGCGCACGGGCGGGCTGTACAGCATCCACGGCGGGATGACCTCCGCCTCGCCGTTGGGCGCGCGCCAGGCCAGGAGCACGCGGCCTTCGCCTCCCTCGGCCCAGACACGCAGGTTATGGTTCCCGCGCGGCAGCATCACCGCCGCGCTCAATCCATTCCCCTGACCCGCGTCTCCCTGCAGCACCGGTTCCTCGCCGATGTAGAGCGCCGCCTCCCCCGGCGCTTGCAGCACAAATTGGTGTGGCCCATAGCTGTCCACGGCCAGCACCCCTTGCCACTCCGCCGTAAAGGGCAGCGCCACCGGCGCATCTTGCGGCCAGCGGCTGTCCAGCGTCTGCTCGCGCCGCGTGATTCCGGGTCCAGCCTCCCCCTCCTGGTGATAAGTGGCCACCAGCCCCTGTACGCTCGCCTGATCCGCCGCGCTGAGGCGCACCACATAGATCACCACCGGCCCCCCAAACGGCGGGCGGCGCTCCTCAAAGATCGCGTGCGGATAGAGCCGCCGCGCCTCCTCAAACAACTCACGGCGTTCGACATCCAGGATCAACACCGTGTCCTGATGGCTCGGCCCCAAGAGGCCGGCCCTATTCCAATCGGCGGGTTGCAGCAGGGGCAGCGTGGCGTTGGTCTCCAAACGCGCATAGGGCACGCCGGGGGCCAAGAAGCGCACCGTGGGATGCTGGTCATAGAGCGAGATCACATAGGCCCGCGCGCCGTCCAGATGGCGCAGTTCTTCGGCGGTCCATGTCTCCGCGGTCGAATAAGCATTCCAAGAGGCAAAGTCGGAGGTCTGGCGTGTGAAATAGAGGCGTGCGTTCAGCAGACCGATCGGCAGCAAAAAGAGCAGCACGAGCCACGCGCCCAGCGCAGGGACCATGCGCCCCGGCCCCGTAACCCATTCCCGCGCCAGTTCGCCCAAGGGCAGCGCCACCATCAAATAGACCGCGGGCAGCGCCGCGATCGAACGCAGCGACTGCGGCGCTTCAAACCCCAGCGAGAGGATGCCGCCGAGCAGCCCCACCGCCGCCCAGACCGGCAGCAGCGCCATCTCCGGCCGATTGGCACGGCGCAAGGTTACCCCCAGCCCCAAAAACAGCAGCGCGCCGGAGATCGTGTCAAGCAGCGGCGCGCCGGGCAAGTTGTGCCGCCCATTGGGGTCGCCTGCCACATTGAACATCAACAGATGTTTGCGCGTGTTCTCCGCCAGCGCAGGCAGCAGGCGTTGAACATCGCGGTCGCGCAGCAGCGATGTACTCTGCACGCGCGCAAAATACATCTCCGGCTTGACCAGGGCAAGCTTCGCCACCGGCGCAATCACCAGGCCGGCGACGACCAGCATCACCCCCAAGCCGGGTGCGATCCGCCGCCACTGCGCCCGTTCGCGCCACAGCAGCCACGCGACAAACAGCCCCAGAACGGCCACAAATAACTGGAAGGCCGAATAAAAACACAACCCCAGCCCCAGCGCCAACCCCGCCAGCCCATAGTCGAGCGGCGCATTGCGCCGCACGCCGCGCGCCAAGAACCACAGCACAGCCAGTTCGGCCAGCGGCGTGGCGCTGTTATACATGCCCATGCGGCTAAAGGTCACCGACCAATGCGCGGTCGCCACCAGCCCTGCTGCTGCCAGCCCCACCGCCCGCCCATAGATCTCTTTGCCCACGCCATAGGCCGCCGCCACGGTCGCCACGCCCATCAGCGCGCTGATCACACGCAGCGCCACGGTCCCGACCCCAAACAAACGGAACGCACCGGCGATCAGCCACAAATAATGGCCCGTGGCGTTGACGCCGTCCGTGTAGATCGGTCGATAGACCGGTTCGCGCAGCACGCGCAGCGCCTCCAGCCCGTTGGCGGCCTCGTCATACCAGGTCCCCAGCGGGATCTCGCCCAGCCGCCACAGCCGCAGCCCCGCCGCT
>QEUY01000225.1 GCA_003577365.1 Chloroflexota bacterium
CGTGACCCGAAACCAGCCCCATTCAAAATAGACGCGGCCCGCGGGTTCGCTGCTGCCCAAAAAGAGAAACTGCATGACAAAGATAAAGACCAGCACCGGTAGCCCCAGCAGCAGCCCGCGCCAGATATAGCGAAAAGGGATGCGCGCCAGCCAGGCGATCCCCATAACCACGGCCAGAAAGAGCAGGTTGGCGATCAGCGACGTGTTGAACGAGATCGCCAGCGTCAGCAGCGTGGCCGCCAGCAGCTTGGCGCGGGGGTCCAACCTGTGTACCGCCGAGCCGGTGGGGATATATTGGCCGATGGTGACATTGCGCAGCAACTCGAAGTTATACAAGGCTGCCCTCCCGCCATTCGACCAACAGCCGTTCGGCCTGGTCGACGGTGTAGACAAACGCGCCGGGCGGCAGCACGCCCGCCTGCGCCAGCCGCTCGGCCAGGAGCGTAGCTGCGGGCACATCCAGCCCCAAGCCGCGCAAGGTCTCGCTCTGGGCAAAGACCTGGCCGGGCGTCCCTTCCAAGACCGTCTTGCCCCCGGCGATCACATAGAGCCGGTCGCAGAGTTCGGCCAGTTCTTCCATGTTGTGCGAGATCATCACCAAGGTGATGCCCTCGGCTTGCAGCCCCAAGATATGATCCAGCAGTTGGCGGCGGCCCTGCGGGTCCAGCCCTGCGGTCGGCTCATCCAACACCAGCACGCGCGGCTCCAGCGCCAGCACCCCGGCCAAGGCCACGCGGCGCATCTGCCCCCCGCTGAGACTAAAGGTCATGCGGTCTTTGAAGGCCTCGAAGCCCAGCCCCACGGCCTCCATGGCATGGCGCACGCGGGCGCGCACTTCCTCGGCGCTCAGGTTCAAATTGCGCGGGCCAAAGGCCACGTCGTCGCCGACAAAGCGTTCGAACAACTGTGCCTCAGGGAACTGAAAGACCAACCCCACCTGGCGGCGCACGGCGCGCAGATCGGTCTTGGGGTCGGCCAGGTCTTGGCCCAACACGGCCACGCGCCCGCCGTGGGCGCGCAGCAGCCCGTTGAGATGTTGCACGGCGGTGGACTTGCCCGACCCCGTGTGCCCCAAGATGCCGGCGATCTCGCCCGGATAGAGGGTGAGCGAGACATCGTGCAGGGCGCGTACCTCCAACGGCGTGTCGCGCATATAGTCATGCACCAGATGTTCGACTTCGATCAGCGGCGGCGCAGCAGGCGGGGCCTGGGGCGGGTGCGGGTCGAGCGCGGCGGCATCGGCGGCCAGCATCGCCGGGGCTACCGTCCGATGCGGCAGACGGCTGGCGACGTCGACCACCTCGTCGATGGTCAACAGGTCGGGCGGAAAATCGGGATAGCGTGCATGCAGCCGCAGCGCGATCTCGGTGGCGGGCGGCACATCCAAGGCCAGGGCGCGCAGGCGATCCGCTTGGCGAAAGAGCTGGCGCGGCGTACCCTCCAGCGCGATCTGCCCTTCGGCCATCACGACCACACGGTCGGCCTCCACCGCTTCACGCATAAAATGGGTGATGGCGACGACGGTCACGCCCTGTTCACGGTTGAGCCGGCGCACGGTCTCCAACACTTCCTGGCGGCCCAGCGGGTCGAGCATGGCGGTGGATTCGTCCAAGACGATCACTTCGGGGTGCATCGCCAGCACGCCGGCAATGCAGATGCGCTGTTTTTGCCCGCCGGAAAGCAGGTGCGGTGGACGCTGGCGATAGTCGCTCATGCCCACCTGGTCGAGCGCCCAATCGACGCGGCGGATCATCTCCGCCCGCGGCAGGCCCAGGTTCTCCGGCCCAAAGGCGACATCTTCTTCCACAATGGTGGCGACGATCTGGTTGTCTGGGGTCTGAAAGACCATGCCCACCGTGGCGCGGATCTCGCGCCACTGGGCACGGTTGCGGGTGTTCCACGCTTTGACCCAGACATTGCCTGCGCTGGGCTGCAAGAGGGCGTTCAAATGTTTCGCCAGCGTCGATTTACCCGACCCGTTGTGCCCCAGGATGGCGACATACTCGCCCGGTTCCACGCACAGGTTGACCCCGCGCAGCGCCTGCACCGGCTCGCCATTGCCCGCAGGGTAGGTATAGTGGAGGTCTTCAACGCGCAGAATGGGAGTCACAGATCAATCCGTGAGAAGCACCAAGTTATTGCGGTGGATGGCCTCTTCGCCGTAGGTATAGCCCAGGCGGCCCGCGATCTCGTGCGAGCGGCAGCCCGCGATCTGCGCCAGGTCGCCGCTGCCATAGGCGGCCAGCCCGCGCGCCAGCTCGCGCCGCTCCTGGTCGAGGATCGTCACGGTGTCGCCGCGGTCAAAGCGCCCTTCGACCGCCAAGATGCCCGCGGGCAGCAGGCTGCGCCCGCGCCGGCAGACGGCGGCCACCGCCCCGGCGTCGATCACCAGGTTGCCCGCCGGTTTGGGGCCGGCCAGAATCCAACGCTTGCGGCTTTCGGGCCGCGACTCCAGGGCCACAAAACGCGTGCCCACAGTCTCGCCGCGCGCCACGCGCAGGATCACATCCGGCTCGCGCCCGGCGGCGATCACCACGTCGATCCCGGCGTGGCGCGCCACGTTGGCCGCAGCCAATTTGGTGACCATGCCGCCCACACCCAGCCCCGTGCTGGTGCCGCCCGCCTGGGCGCGCAGCGTTTCGTCGATGCGGTGGACTTCGGGGATCAGCTGCGCGGCGGGGTCGACGCGCGGGTCGGCGGTATACAGCCCCGGTTGATCGGTCAGGATCAGCAGCAGGTCGGCGTTGGTCAGCGTGGCGACCAGGGCCGAGAGGTTGTCGTTGTCGCCGACCTTGATCT
Organism: Chloroflexota bacterium; assembly: GCA_003577365.1. Classification (GTDB taxonomy): domain Bacteria; phylum Chloroflexota; class Anaerolineae; order Caldilineales; family Caldilineaceae; genus QEUY01. Next base: position 2,800 of record QEUY01000225.1, read on the forward strand.
CCTCGGTCGCCACGGCATCGTTCTCATTGACCACCGGCACAATGCGGTGTTCGAGCAGCGCCGAAAGCGCATCGCGCGCGTTCAAATAGCGGTGTCGGTTCTCCACGTCGGCGCGCGTCAGCAGAATCTGGCCGACGCGGATGCTGTAGATGTCGAAGAAACGTTCCCACTGCAGCATCAGCCGGGTCTGCCCTACGGCGGCAAAAAGCTGTTTGCTCACAACCGTGGGCGGCAGGTTGGGAAAACCGAGGTGGGCGCGGCCCGCGGCCACCGCGCCAGAGGTGCAGACGACGATATCATGCTGGGCGTGATACAGTTCGGCGCACTGCCGGGTCAAATCCACCATGTGCGGGCGGTCCAGGTGACGGCTGCCGCCGGTCAGGACACTGGTGCCCAGTTTGACGACGATACGCTTATACATAGCCAAGATGACTCAGCCTAGATCATACAGCCTTCGAAAGATACTTAGCGAGGCCACTGGTTCAAAAAGACCGGGATATTCGACAGGGCAAACTCTTGAGGATTATAGTCTATCCCCGCCGCGAACCCAACGTGACATGCCCGGCTTTGGCAGGAATGGGCTGCGCTCAGCCCAGCGGTTCCCCCGCAGGCGCGGCCAAGATATGTGCGATGGCGCGCTGCACGGTAGGGTCATAGACCAGCAGCCCATGAAAAGGCGAGAGCAGCCGCCAAGCCGGGCGACCGGGCAGATAGGCGTGCCGGGCGGGCGTCACCGAAAGGTCGAACGGCGTCCACAGCGCGGCGAACTGCACTTGGTCCAGCGCGGTCAGGTCGCCGTTCAACGCCTGCAAAAAGGCGCTGTGGGGCCGCATCTGCTCGATGGCCGGTGCGCGGCGGATGCCATAGGCCGACCAGGAGCCAAGGTGCGGCGTCGCCAGCGTCACAAAGCGGCGGATGCGTTGCACGCCGCCGAGCCGCTGCAGATAATAGCGCCCGATCAGCCCGCCCATGCTAAAGCCGAAATAGTCAAAGGGCCGGTCCGGCCCTAACTCGGCGTCGATCTGGCCGGCCAGCCGCGCCGCCAGGGCGTCGATCCCGGCGGAGCCGTCACTGGGCTGGGGAGAAAGCAACCGCGCATCAAACCCTTGGCGGCGCAGATAGGCCGCCAGCGCGGTCAACTTGTGCTGATTGTCGCGATAACCCGGCACCAACACAACCGGGCGAGCAGAGTCCGAGATGAGCATGGCGAAGGATTAAGACACGGGCAGCCAGGGGAAGAAGTAGCGCAGCGGCAGCTCAGGCACGTTTTGCGGCTGGGCCAGATAGCGCACCTGGAAGGCTGTGCCGCGCGCGTCGCCACGCTGGCTGCCGTCCACCAGGTCGATCCTCGGCACGGTGATCTCTTGTGTGCCGGCGCGCACCTGGAGCGAATAGCGACCATCGAACACCGGCATGAAGCGCACGATGCCATCCGCCGGCGTCACCGCGTCGCGCCTATAGCCGGTCTCGCCGTCTTGCCAGACCACGGTCGCCCCGACCAGCGACTGGCCTGTCAGGTCGCTGACCTCGACCGCGACGCGCCAGGGCCGCTGAGCCAGTTCCAGGGCGGCGGCGACATTCAGACGGCCGTAGCCATAGACGGGGTTGGGCGAGACCGGCTTGGCCGACCCAGTGCAGTAGCTGTCGTACACCGGCGTGGCGCTTTTGATCAAGACCTGTTCGGTCAGGCCGGGGTCGCCGACCAGATCGGGAACCGCCGACCAGAGCAGCGCGGCCGCGCCCGCCACATGCGGCGCGGCCATGCTTGTGCCCGACAGCGTGTTGGTGTCGCTGTTGACGTAGGTGGAGAGGATGCCCACCCCAGGCGCAGCCAGGTCCGGTTTGAGCCGGCTGCTGCCGTCGCGCGTCACCGGCCCCACCGAGCTAAACCCGGCCACGATGCCGCTGGCTGCATGCGCGCCGACGGTGAAGCTGGCATCGTAGATGGCGATGGGGTCGCGCACGCTGGAGCAGGCGGGGCCATAGTTGCCCGCCGACGCCACGACCAACTGGCCGGCGGCGCGCACCGTCTCCACCGCCTGGCGCAGGCTGTCGGTATCGCACCCTTCGTCGGGTGGACACCCCCACGAATTGTTGATGATGTGTGGGGCCAGGTCGGGCTGCCCGTCGCTGAAAGGGTCGCCATCTTGCGGATAGGGCGCGAGAAAGAACTCGAAACAGGCGAGATAAGTGGCAAGCGTGCCCAGCCCAAAGCGCATGTTGCGGCAGGCGATCCAGGTGGCGTCGGGGGCCATGCCATAGATCACGGACGCGTCGGCGCCGACCATCGTGCCGATGGTATGCGTGCCGTGTCCATAGTCGTCGCAGGGCACATCCGCCGGGTAACAGACGTCAAAATAGCCCTGGGCAGCCCAGGCGTTGAACCAATCATAGGTATGATCCACTGTGCCGCCCTGCCAGCCGCGATAGCGGGCGCGCAGCGCCGGGTGATCCCACTGGACCCCTGTATCCTGGCCTGCGACGACAATGCCCTGCCCGCGGTAGCCCTGCGCCCAGACCTGCGGCGCTTGGGTATATTCCAGGCCGTAGGGAACGGCGGGCGCGGCGGGGTCGCTGCCCGCAGGGCGCAGAGGGGGGGCCGGGTCGGCGGGCGGCTGCGCCATCGCGACGCGCGGGTTGGCGGCCAGCCGGGCGACATCGGGCCGTGCGGCCAACGCCGCGGCCAGGGCAGGGTCGCCCTGCACCAAGATCATGTTGACCAAGTAGAAAGGGCGATAGGCGATGCCCTGCGCGTCGAGCCAGGCGCGCAGTTCTGCCTGCGAACGCTGCGCGGTGCGCGTCAGGCCGGCATAGACCTGGGCCAGCTTCGCCACGCGCCGCGCCTCGGGGCTGGCGTCGCTCTCCACGGTCGCGGTCGCGGCCAGCGCGGCCGCGTCGGGCTGCTCCTGCAAGATCACCAGGATGTCCACCGGCCCGGCGGCCGCGGCCAATTCGCCCTGCAGTGCGCCGCTGATCTTGGCCTGCGCCGCGCCCGCAGGCGGGATCGTCTGCGCATAGGCCGCGCCTTGGCCCAGCCAGATCATCACAAAGGCCAGCAGCAGGGAAAGAGAGGCGCGCATTTCGAGCTGCACCGTCTGAGCGGCGCATGAGGCGAGCCTGATCCCGCGCCCACCATTTTGCAGAAATCTGTACATTGCTAAACGCCTTACCGTCCTTGCCCCCACGCGGGGGAGACGCGTCCCAACAATGGACGCCAGGTTGCGGACAGCCGCGCTGCGTGCCCGCACAATATCCAGCGTACAGCATACATGATCCGATCCAACGTGTAAAAGGAGTGAACGGTTATGCCGGAATTGAAGGTTGGCGATCCCGCGCCGGATTTTGAGGCGACCAGCGACAGCGGCGCACGCGTCAAGCTCAGCGACTATCGCGGCAAACGGGTGGTCGTCTACTTTTACCCCAAAGATGATACCCCTGGCTGTACAACCCAGGCCTGCAGCTTCCGCGACAATTACGCCGAGATCGAAGAGCAAAACGCGGTCGTGCTGGGCATCAGCCCGGACGACGCAAGCTCGCACCGCAAGTTCAAGACCAAGTTCAACCTGCCCTTTACGCTGTTGGTCGACGAAGACCACGCCATCGCCGAAAAATATGGCGTGTGGGGCGAGAAGACGAGCTTCGGCAAGACCTATATGGGCATCATCCGCAGCCACTTTGTGGTCGACGAAACGGGCAAGATCGTCGCCATCCACTACAATGTCAAACCCGATGCCAGCCTGCCCGAAGCGCTGGAGGCGCTCAAGACCGCGTAGAGGCGAACCGCGATAAGTTAA
>QEUY01001074.1 GCA_003577365.1 Chloroflexota bacterium
ACAATCGTGACAAAAAAATAGATTCTTTTGCTGCATCGTTGCGCAATTTGTACGGTCTACTGCGTTATAGTAGCATTGCCGCCAGATGGTGTCAAATCGACGTAAAGCCAATCGCAGTGATGGTGAAAAGAGACGCAGGGCAGGCGTTTTGGAGGGGGAGGTAAGTCATTGCGCCGATTACAGCAAACCATCTGGCTGCGCTATAATGGTCAACGGTTCTACCAAGCTTGACCTATCGACCACGCGTGCCGTACTGCCCCACGTTAGCGCTCGATCTGCGGTGCGCCGCCAAACCCACGAGGTTTGTACCATGCAGCCCCTGAGCAAACTCTGTACTCCACGTCCGAGCGTCTTCGACGCCCAGCGGCGTGATACCGTTTTGGATCTGACCGACCTCATCAACGGCGCGATTAAGCCCGCCGACTTCTTTGCTGAGAACTACATCACCGACGGGATGCAGGTCTTGCTCGAACAGGGCTTTCGCCGGCTGGAGGGCAAGTCCGATCAGGGCATCTTTCTGCTCAAGCAGGCCATGGGCGGCGGCAAGACTCACAACTTGCTGGCGTTGGGGCTGCTGGCCAAGCATCCCGAGTTTCGCCAACAGGTAATGGGCCGCTTCTTCAAACCCGACCCCAGCCTTGGCCCGGTCAAGGTCGTGGCCTTCACCGGCCGCGAGTCGGATGCGCCGCTGGGCATCTGGGGCGCGATCGCCGAACAACTGGGCAAGCGCGACCACTTCAAGGATCACTACGCGCCGCTGCGCGCCCCCGGCCAGGGAGCCTGGCGCAACCTCTTTGCCGGCGAGTCGGTGCTCATCCTACTCGACGAGCTGCCGCCCTATTTGGAGGCCGCCCGCGCCACCGATGTCGGCGACTCTACGCTGGCCAACGTCACCGCCACAGCGCTCTCCAACCTGCTCTTCGCCATCAACCGCGAGGGCTGTGAACGCGTCTGCCTGGTCCTGACCGATCTGATCCTGTACCATATTTTGCGCACGCGCCTGTTTGAGACGCTGCCTGGCGACCAGGCCATCGGCGAGGTGGCGCAAGCCTATGCCAAGGCGGTGCGCGATGCGCGCCAGATGGACATCACCAGCGAGTCACCCGAGCAGTTCGCCGGGCGTATCCGCGACGCCTATCCCTTTCACCCGACGATCCGCGACCTCTATGCCCGCTTCCGCGCCAATCCGGGCTTCCAGCAGACGCGCGGCCTGATCCGGCTGATGCGCATCGTCACGGCGCGGCTTTGGCAGTCGGGCGCGGCCGGGCGCAAGTACCTGATCGCCGCCCACGACGTAGACCTCAACGACCGCGAGACCGCGGCCGAGATCACGCAGATCAACAACACGTTGACCAACGCCGTCGCCCACGACATCGCCTCCAACGGCACGGCCGTGGCCGAGGTCATGGACGAGAACCTGGGCACGAGCGACACCAGCGACGCCGCCAAGCTGCTGCTCATGGCGTCGCTGGCCAATGTGCCCAACGCCGTGCTGGGTCTCTCCATCCCCGAACTGGTCGCCTATCTCTGTGCGCCGGGCCGCGACCTCTCGCGGCTCAAGGGCGATGTGCTGGAGAAGTTCGCCACGGCCGCCTGGTATCTGCACAGCAATCGCGACGGCAAGCTCTATTT
>QEUY01000226.1 GCA_003577365.1 Chloroflexota bacterium
ATGGTGGGCGGGGTGCTCGGAGGCTTCATCTTCGACTGGATCAACATCCTCGACATCGGCGACCTGCTCGATCCGCTGATCGCCGGGGCGCTGGGGGCCGCCGTCCTCCTGGCGCTTGCCGGGTTCGTCCGGCCTGCCGCGCCCACGCCGACGGCATGATCTCGCCGGAACAGGATCTCGCTTCCCTGAGACCCCTTGCGTGATCTCAGGGAAGCGAGATTGCCGTCAGCCTGGCGCTGCTTACCCGCCTGTCGTCTTCTCGACGATGGCGCTGGTGGGCGGCTGCGTCAAATACTGCCCAGGGCTAAGCAAGAACTGGTCAAACCCAACCCCTTCCATGCCGGCCTGAATGCGCACGGTCACCTCGCCGTCGGCCCGAAACGTCACCAGGGCCTCAGGCGGCTCCGAGCCTGCCAGATCGCAGCCGACCCAGCTCCAGCCTTGCTGTTCCGGCCCCTGTGCGGTCAGATAGCTTGCCGTCTGCGGCTTCAAGACCTCTTGGTTGGCGGCGTCCACCGCACCCGTAAACTGCACCCAGACCATGTTCGCCTGCGACCAGCCCTTTGGCGTGCCCACCTTCATATGGATCCAACAGCGGTAGGGCACGCCGCCGCGCACCGGCACAGTAAAGGTGACGTTGGGGTCATTTTCGGGCGGTGGGTCCAGCTCGCCCCCTTCGTTGGGCGTGCCCACCAAGATGCCCATAGGCGAGGCGGGGTCCTCCCAAAACTCAAACTCATAGAGGGCGTCCTCCGCTAGATCGGACGCATAGACGACCACGTCTGGCGGAGGGCCTGCCGCCCCCGTCTCTGGAGACAAAGTGACCTCCGGAGACGAGGCGGCTTGCGGCTGTTGGGGCGGGCGTTCAACCGCGGCCGCCGTCGCCGGTGCGGGCTGTGGCCCGCCGGCGCAGGCCGCCAGCACCAGCGCAGCGAGACCCGCCAGGGCGATCCAACGCAGTCTACATGGCATGGCGCGCCTACCCCTGAGAACAAATCAAACGGTCATCGACCTCACTACTCGGCGGGCGATGTCTGAGCATAGACGTCCTTGCTTCGTTCATAGGCGCTCTTTTCCAGTTCAAGCGCCTGGGCGCGCACCCCGGCCAGCTCCTCCGGGCTAAGCTGGCTGTATTCGACCAGCTCAAGCACCTCCTGCGTCGTTTCGCCTTCGCCGCGCCAACCGACCCGCACGTTGCCCACCCCGCGCGCATAATACTTCAATTGTTCCGCATCCGGCTCGGACGCACTGGTCTCGGCAATGACCAAGACATCCTCATAGCAGTCCACCGGCACACAGGTCTGCTGCCCCACCTGGTCCACCTGGCCGCGATCCGTCCAGTCGACTGCCGGCCCCCACCCTTGGGCATAGCTGGGCGTATCCGGCTGCGGGTCTGCCTGCATGTGGATGCCGGCATGCGCACCCTCGATCCCATGGATCCAAGCCGGCGCGTCTACGAACTTGCCGTCCTCATACTCCTCAGGGTACTGGCCTAAGTGCCAAACCGTCCCGTCGTCGGCCTGGGCATAGAAGGCAAGCTCTGCCTCGACCAGCTCGTCGTTGGTGTAGTCCAGGTCCCACGATACGACCGAACGCACATCGCCGACCACCTTGGTCAAATCGGTGATGTAGATCTCGACGCGGTGCGGCACGACCTCGCCGTCCTCCTTGACCGTGGTCCCCTCATAGACGAAACGGGCCCCCGGTTGCATCGGAAGCCAGACATTGTCGATCGTGGTCGGCTCCCCAAAACTGCCGGCGTCGAAGATCGCTAGCTCCTGCGGCACATCCGCAGATTCCGCATCCCCATCGCCTGCGCCGCTCGCCGCCGGAGATACACCCATGCAGGCAGCAAGCGACAGGCTCAGGAACAACATACCTGCGGCCAAGAGGAAGGCCAGGCGGAAGTCAGGTCGTCGCATCTCGATCTCTCCTTCTCGATGTAGGTTACGTTACGTCCAGGTCGCCCATCGACTGCCAAAAAGGGATTACGGGCTGCGGCGCGCAGCCCGGTCAGGCCGCCTCTAATGCGTCGCCAGACGGCTGCCGGCGCTTGCCCAAGAGCAAATACAACGGGGGCACAATGAACAGGTTGATCACGGTCGAGGTGATCAGCCCCCCCAAGATCACGATTGTCATCGGATGCTCGATCTCATGGCCGGGGATATTGCCGGCGATCACCATCGGCACCAACGCCAACCCCGCCGTGAGCGCCGTCATCATGATCGGCGCGATGCGTTCGCGCGCCCCGCGCAGCACCAGTTCGGGACCAAAGGCCATTCCTTCGAATTCCTCGAGGTGCTGATAGTGGCTGATCAACATGATGCCGTTGCGCGCCGCCACCCCCAGGATCGTGAGGAAACCCACCAGCGAGCCAAGCGAGATCACGCCGCCGCTGACGAAATAGGCCGCCAACACGCCGCCCACCAGCGCCGTCGGCAGGCTCAAGAACGACATCGCCGCCAGCCGCCAACTGCCCAGCGACACCCGCAAGAGGCTGAAGATCACCAGCATCGCCACCAGCCCGGCCATGAGGATGCTCTGCTGCGCGGCCTGCCGCTCCTGATACTCGCCCAACACGACGGGGTAATACTCCAGCGGGAACTCGATCTCCTTGAGGGCGCGCTCGACGTCGGCCACAGCCGAGCCAAGATCGCGGCCATGCACCTCGGCCTCCACGCTGATGCGCCGCATCAGCCCCTCGCGGTTGATCGCATTGGGAACCGGCACAACCCGGATATCGGCCACCTCGGCCATGGGGATCTGGCCGCCGCCGGGCAGGTCGATCGGCAGCTCTTGGATACTGTTCAGGCTGTTGCGCGTGGGTTGGGTGCTCCACACATTCACGTCAAACGCCCGGTTGGCCGTCATGATGTCGCCGGCTTCTTCCCCGGCCACCAGATAGGCCGCCGCGCGCCGCACATCGCCCGGCTTAAGCCCATAGTGTTGCGCCTTGGCCAGGTCTACCTCGACCTCGATCTGGGGGATGTCGATGAGCAGTTCCACATGCAGATCCGCCAGCCCGGGGATCTCGGAAAGCTCATCCTCCACCTCCGCCGCCTTGGCGCGCAGCACATCCAAGTCCCGGCCAAAGATGCGTACGACGATCGGATGGCTGGAGCCGGTCAACACCTCGCGGATGCGCTCCTTCAGATAGGTCTGCACATCGCGATACAGCCCCGGATAGCCATCCACAGTCTCCTGAATCTTGGCCAACGTCGTATCATAGTCTACCGATGGGTCGACGCTGACCCAGTTCTCGCCAAAGTAAACCCCATACACCTCGTCCATCAACAACGCTTGCCCAATGTGCGAGCCGCAGTTGCGCACCCCAGGGATAGAGCGCAGCTCTTGGCAGGCCCGCGTCGAGATACGCACCATTTCCGGATGCGACGTGCCGGGCTTGGTCAGCCAGTGCATCAGGAAATCCCGCTCCTTGAACGAAGGCAGCAGTTCTTGCCCCAGCAGCGGCCATACCGAGATGCCGGCGGCCAACAACACGCCAAACGCGGCATAGGCCATCCGGGGCCGGCGGATGGTGCTCGCCAGCAGCCGATCATAGCCACGGTGAAGCCAGGGGATGAGCGGCGACAACCGCTCGTGCACCGGCGCGTTCGAGAGCAGAATCAGGATCAGCGCCGGCGTCACGGTCAGCGCCACCAGCGGCGAGACCAGCGTCGCCACCACATAGGCTTGCGCCAGCGGCTGGAAAAACGCGCCGGAAAGGCCCTGCATAAAGAAGACCGGCAGCAGCGCCGTCATCTCGATCAACGAGGCATAGACGATGGCGTTGCGTACTTCCACCGAGGCATCCAGCACAATCGCCTCCGCCGTCTTGTCGTTGCCCTCGCGGCGATATTGGCGTAGCCGCCGCACGATGTTTTCCACATCCACGATCGCGTCGTCCACCACCGCCCCGATGGCGATGACCAGCCCGGCCAGCACCATCACGTTGATGGTCGTCCCGATCATCGAGAGCACCAGCAAGGTGATCACAATGGTCAACGGGATGATCGTGGCGCTGATCAGCGCGATCCGCCAGTCCCACAAAAAGAGCAGGAGGACCAGGATCACCAGCCCCGCGCCGATCAGCAGCGAGCTGATCAGGTTGTCGAGCGCAACCTCGATAAAGGTGGCCGGGCGGAAGATGGTCGTGTCAATGTCGATCCCAGGCAGGCCGGGACGCATCTCCTCGATCGCCTCCTCCACCCCGCGCGTCACTTCGAGCGTGTTGCCCCAAGGGAACTTCTCGACGATCAGCAGGAGGCCGGGGCCGTCGTTGATGACCGCATCCCCGATCATCGGCCAGGTGTCCGCCACCAGGTCGGCCACGTCGTCCAGACGCAGCGCCGTGCCGTCGTCTTTGACCCTGTCGTTGATGGCGACTTGCGCCAGGTCGTCGGGCGTCACAATCGGCAGCACATGGCGGATCGCGAGCCGTTGGTTGGGGGTCTCCAAAAACCCGCCGGTGCCGATGGTGGCCCCATCAGAATATTGGATCATCCCCGAATCCAGCGAATCCGACGTCACCTGCATCACTTCGTCGAGCGTCGCGCCATATGCGGCCATCCGTGCCGGATCGACCCGCACTTGCAGCATATCGATCCGTTCTCCCCACATCGCCACATTGGCCACACCGGGCACGCGCAGCAGCCGCTCGCGGATCTTCCAGTAACCGATCATCGACAGATCGATCACAGAATATTCCTTCGAGGAGATGCCGATCTTCATGGTGCGCGCCGTGGACGACAGCGGCGGCATCATCATCGGCGGCGCGGCCCAGGTCGGCAGCGTCGGCGTCCCGATCGCAAGCCGCTCTTGCACCAACTGCCGCGCCTCCATCAAGTCCGTACCCGGCTCAAAGATCAACACAATCGACGACAACTGCTCCACCGACTTCGAGCGCATGATGTCCAGCCCTGGCAGCCCATTGAACACCTCCTCCAACGGGATCGTGACCAAGGCTTCCACCTCGGCAGAGGATAGGCCGAGGCTCGGCGTCTGCACCTCTACGCGGGGCGGCGCAAACTCGGGGAAAACATCTACCGGCATCTCGCTGATCCGGCTGATGCCCAAGAGCGTCAGCACCGCCGCCACAAAGACCACCAGATAGCGGTAGCGCAAACTCGTCGCGACGATCCAACGCATCTCGTTCATTTGCCGATCCCTGTATCGGCACCATACAACTCGGCTACGCCGACAGTCGCCACCTCAGTGCCGACGGGTGGACCTTCTATCAAGACCGCGATGTCCCCTTCGATGTAGTCCACCGTGATGGGTGTCCGCACGAAGGTAAGCGCCTCGGGGCTGGCATAGAGCCAGGTCCCGCCGTTCAGGTCATAGATCACCGCCGCATAGGGAACCACCAAGCGCGGCGTCCCATCCACCGTCTCCTCACGCACCGCGGTCGTCTGGATGTCGAGCCGCTGGGCGGCCTTCTCGGTCAAGATGACACGGTTCACCTCCGTGCCTTCGATCGGCTCAATCACGGCAGGTTTTTCGCCCGCCGCGCTTTCTACAGCCTTTGTGCACCCGGCCAGGATCGAACCGCCCACAACGAGCAGCGCCATGACCAGGAGAACCCTCATCCATCGCTGGCGATACCACATAGTCTCCATGCCCCTCTCTATATACAGCTCCAACAGCGGTACAGGCATACCGGCCTAGACCGGTTCCGATCCACGACACAGCGCTCGACCTCTACGCCCGAGCCAACCCAAGATCCGCCGGCGGCTCCGCCAGCGGGCGCTCCTTCAGCAGCGCAGGGCTGGCCCCAAAGCGCAAGTACAGGGCGGGCGTAACAAACAGGGTCAGCACCGTCGACGTGACCAGCCCCCCCAGCATCACAATCGCCATGGGCCGCAGAATCTCATGCCCGGCAATGTCGCCGAAGAGGACAAAGGGCAGCAGCGCCAGCGCCACGGACAGCGCCGTCATCAGGATCGGCGCCAGCCGTTCCTGCGCCCCGCGCAGCACCAGGTTCGACCCAAACGGCTCACCCTCCGTTCCTTCAAGATGGCGCAGGTGGCTGATCATCACCATGCCGTTACGCACGGCAATACCCAGGATCGCAAACAGGCCAAACAACGCCCCCAGCGTCAGGCCGCCCGCGGCAAACGCCGCCAGCACGCCGCCCGCCAGCGCCATGGGCAAGGTCAAGAGCGAGACACCGGCCAAGCTCCAGCTCTGGTATGCCGCCTGGAACAGCAGGAACATCCCAATCACCGCGGTGAGCGCAGCCGCCCACACGCGCCACCACGCGGCCTGCCGTGTGGCCGCATCGCCCAGCACCTCGGCGTGGAACTCCATCGGGAACGCGATCTTATCGATACGCTCGTCGATCGCCGCCGCCACCGCGCCGAACCGGCGCCCCTGCACACTGACGTTGACGTCGACAAAACGCGAGACAGCGTCGCGCCGGATGATGACCGGCGTCGGCACGATGCGCACATCGGCCAGATCGTCCAGCCGCACCAGCCCAAGGGGGGTCTCGATCGGCAGCCCGCGGATGTCGCTCAGGCTGTTGCGGATCTCGGGCACGCCCCACACGACTACCTCAAACA
>QEUY01000227.1 GCA_003577365.1 Chloroflexota bacterium
CCGTCGAAGCCGCTGCACGCGATCTGCTCGGTGCTGCCGTCGAGGGTCAGTTCAATCGCTTTGCGCTGTACGCGCAGGCTGCCGCGCGTGCCCACGATGTGCAACTGGGGCGGCCAAGGCGCGCCGGCGGCATAGCTTGCGATGTAGGTTCCCAGCGTGCCGTTGTCGAAGCGGAGCGTGGCGGCGAGCGTGTCCAGCGGCGGCAGGTCGGGCCGCGCCTGGCGCGCCAGCGCGCTGACCTGCGCCACTTCGCCCAAGATCAGCCGCAGCACCGCCATATGATGGACGCCGGTGTCCAATGCAAATCCGCCGGGGAATGAACTATCACGCCGCCACGCGCTGTGGTAGTATTTGTTCTGTTCAGTAATGGGCGTGTAGATTGCCCAGGTGCAGGTCAGCGGGTCGCCGATGACGCCGCGGTGTACCAGATCGGCGGCGCGCAAAAAGGCCTCTTCATAGCGCCAGTTTTCGCCCACCATCCATACCAGAGCGGGATGGTGGGTTTGCTGTGTGCGGGTGTAGTGCGCCAGGAGGCTGCGTCCTGTGGCGAGGTCGGGCGCGATCGGTTTTTCGCTGAGGACATGCTTGCCCGCGGCCAGCGCCGCGACGACGGTCTGCGGCATGGCGGCGATGGGCAGCAGCACGGCCACGGCTTCGATGTCGGGCCGGGCCAGCAGCGCGTTGAGGTCGCCGGTGCAGTCAACTGGATAATCGATCTGCTCGGCCAGGGCCGTGGCCCGGGCCAGCGTACGGCTGTAGACAGCAGCGACCTGAATCTGGTCGCGGTGGGGTGCAAGCGAGGGCAGATAGGCATCGCGGGCAAAGGTGCCCGCGCCGATCAGCGCCAGGCGCAGCGGCTCGCCGGTGGGCGGGGTGGTTGGTGCTGAGAAGGACACTGTGGGCGGCGTGGTCGACATGGGTTGGCTCCGGCTGGGTTGCGGCCTGGGCCGCGGGATCGGCTGGAATAGGCGGCTCGCTAGGATTATACGCGATGATAGCCGCAATGATCGACAATGAAATGAGCTAGACATCGCTGGACGATGCGCTAGCCAATGAGGGTGGAGAGACGTGATTCTGAATGCGATGTGGGCGTCGGTGCTGCGCACGAGGCACGACGACCGGGCGATGCCCGCCGACCTGCGGGCGATCTTCGTGCGGCTCTATTGGGACATTGCCTGGTTTGGCATTGTGGCGGGCAGCAGCCAGGCCTTTTTGGGGGTCTATGTGGCGCGGCTGGGCGCAACGCCGCTGCAGTTGGGCTTGTTGAGCGCGGGGCCGGCGCTGGTGGGGCTGGCCTTTACCCTGCCGGTGGGCCATTGGCTGGCCGCCCGCCCGGTTGGCCGCGCCGTCTTTTGGTCGGCGGTCTGGTCGCGCATCCATTTTCTGTGGTGGGTCTTTCTGCCGGTGCTGATGGACAGCCAAGCGCAGATCTGGAGCTATGTGGCGCTGGTGCTGGTCATGACCGTGCCGGGCACACTGTTGGCGGTTGGCTTCAATGCGCTTTATGCCGCGGCGGTGCCGCTGGAATGGCGCGCCCAGGTGGCGGGCACGCGCAACGCGCTGCTGGCGTTGGTCTATGTGGTGACCTCGCTGGTCAGCGGGCTGATCCTCAACCACATGCCGCTGACGTTGGGCTATCAGATCATCTTTGCCATGGGGTTTGTGGGCGCGGTGATGAGCACCTACCAACTCTGGTGTCTGCGCCATGTGACCACCGCCGCCATCCGGGAGCCGGAGAAGATCCGCAGCAGCATCGGCGACCTGGCGCGGCCAGGCGATGTGCGCATGATGGGGCTGACGCTGCGCACCAACGTCGGGCTGCGCGCCTTTACGCGCGGCGCGCATCTGCTGCGGCTGGGGGTGCTGCGCGGCAGCTATGGCCGGATTGTGGCGGCGCTCTTTGTCTTTCATTTTGCCCAGTATCTGCCGCTGCCGGTCTTTCCGCTCTTTTGGGTCGGCCATCTGCATTTCAGCGACTGGGAGATCGGGTTGGGCACAGCGGCCTTTCATGGCATGGTGCTGGTGGGGTCGCTCTATATGGCGCGGCTGGCCCACGCCTGGGGCAACCGCAAGCTGACTGCGCTGGGCGCGCTGTTGCTGAGTTCCTATCCGCTCCTGACCGCGTTCACGCCCAACCTGACCGTTTATATCATCACGTCGCTGTTGGGCGGCGGCGCGTGGGCGATGGTCGCCGGCGCGCTGGGCAACTATATGTTGGAACGAGCGCCGGAAGCCGACCGGCCCGCGGCGCTGGCCTGGTATAATCTGGCGCTCAATGCGGCCATCCTCAGCGGGTCGCTGCTGGGGTCGGCCTTGGCCGGGTGGATCGGGCTGGTCCCGGCGCTGTTGGTGGGGGCGCTGCTGCGCGGCCTGTCAGGGTTAGCCATCTGGCGCTGGCGCTAATGCGGCCTGGCGGTTTTTCGACATCGGCCACATCTGACTCGGCGGTAGGAAAACCGCCGCTACGTTTGAGCCGGGCTACGTTTGATCCGGCGAGCGTCAACGGCTGGGTGGATTGGGGAGGGCGGGCAGTTTCGCCTCCAGCCCGGCCAAGACCAGTTGTGCCGTGGCTTCGTTGGTGGCGATCGGGATGTTGTGGACATTGCAGACGCGCACCAGCCCTTGGATATCCGGCTCGTGCGGGTGGGCATAGAGCGGGTCGACCAGAAAGATGATGCAGTCGACACGGCCTTCGGCCACGCGCGCCGCGATCTGGGCGTCGCCGCCGAGCGGGCCGCTGAGCATCCGCTCGATCGGCAGGCCCGTGGCCTGGGCGATGCGCTCGCCGGTGGTGCCGGTGGCGATCAGATGAAAGCGCGCCAGGCCGCTGCGGTGGCTGCGCACAAAGCGGATCATGTCATCCTTTTTGCCATCGTGGGCGATCAATGCTATCGTGGGCGGTATCTGTGCGCTCATTCGTCCTCGATATAGAAAGAGTTGGGCAGACAGGAGGCCGCCAAGTTTTGCGGCACGTCCTTGTCGGGGGTGTGCGGCGCTTGCAGCGCCAGCGCAGGCCGTACCAGAGAAGCCTAGTATAGCGTACTGAGCACCAAGTGGAAAGCATCGGGCCGGACATGCTCCGGCCCGCTTTTTCGCCTATGTGGGGAGCCGTCTTGCGGAATCGCCTGTGGATGCCGATTTGTTGATCTTATTGGCCGTGTTGCTGCCGCCTGCTGCGCTGGACAGCTTGGGCCGCCTGGTGGAAGAGCGCACCGTGCCCACGCCCTATGGCGCGGTGGGGCCGCTGGCGCTGCGCCGCCCGGAGCATGGGCCAGGCGTTTGGCTGCAGCCCTACACCGGCGTGTCGACGCGCACCGACCCGCGCGCTACGATCTACGCTGCGCTGAGCCTGGGGGCGCGGCAGGTGTTGAACTGGGATCAGGGCATCGCCATCAACCCGGTCTTGCAGCGCGGCCATGTGGCGGTGGTGACCGACTATGTGGATTTCACACGCCAGCCGACCACCTTTGGCGGCGGGCTGCCGGGCAGCTTTGGCCGCATGCTGCCTGCTTCTGTGCCTTGGGAAGAGGGCAGCCACCGCCCGCCGCTCTGCCCGCGGCTTTCGGCGGCGCTGCGCCGCGCCATCCCGTTTGCGGTGGATACGGTCTATTTGGGGGTCGACGGTCCACGCCGCGAGACGCCTGCCGAGGCGCGCCTCTACCGGCAGTGGGGCATCGACGTGGTCGGGCAGAATTTGATCCCAGAGGCGGCGTTGGCGCAAGAGGCGGGGCTGTGTTACGCCGGGCTGGTGACGGTGGGCGATGTGGGGGCCGACCGCCCGCTGCCCGCGGCGCATGGCGAGGTGCGCGCCGCCCTGGGCGCGGTCTTGGCCGCGCTGCCCACGGTGGTCGCCGAGGCAATGGCCCCCGGCGACTGTGGCTGCGCCGACCAGCGCGCCCCGCTGTAAGTTGGGGAGTAGGCGGTGGGCACAGCCGCCAGAGGCGGCACTGCCAAAGGGGAGTGGGGGCCGGAATGAGGAGAGTAGCGGCGCGCTCCATGGTTCTTGAGATGTCTTGTAGGTAGGGAGGCAAAAACGACCGATGACCACCTATGGATTTGAGTTGCTGCGCGATGAGCCGGTTGCGGAGATCAACACGCGCGCCCGGCTCTACCGGCACACGGCCACGGGCGCGCAGCTTCTGTCGCTGGAAAACGACGACGAAAATAAGGTCTTTGGCATCACCTTTCGCACGCCGTCCGCCGATTCCACCGGCGTGGCGCACATCCTGGAGCATTCGGTCTTGGGCGGCTCGCAGAAGTACCCGCTCAAGGAGCCGTTTGTCGAGTTGATCAAAGGCTCGCTCAAGACCTTTCTGAACGCCATGACCTACCCCGACCGCACGGTCTATCCGGTAGCGAGCACCAACTTGCAGGATTTCTATAACCTGGTCGACGTCTATCTTGACGCGGTCTTTCATCCGCTGCTCACCCACTATCATCTGGACCAAGAGGGCTGGCACTACGAGTTGGAGCGCGCCGACAAGCCGCTGCGCTATAAGGGCGTCGTCTTCAACGAGATGAAGGGCGCGTATTCGTCGCCCGATAATTTGCTCTACCGCACCAGCCAGCAGTCGCTCTTTCCCGACAACGCCTATGGCTTTGATTCGGGCGGCGACCCCGCCGTGATCCCGGAGCTGACCTATGCGCAGTTTACCCGCTTCCACCGCACCTATTATCACCCGTCGAACGCGCTGATCTATTTCTATGGCGACGACGACCCGATGGAGCGGCTGCGCATCTTGGATGGCTATTTGTCAAGCTATCAGGCCCAGCCGGTCGACGGCATGGTGGCGTTGCAGCCGAGCTTTGCCGCGCCGCGGCGGGTGACCCGTCCCTACAGCGTGGACGGCGCCGGCGACAACGCCCCCAAGTCCTTTGTGCAGCTCAACTGGCTGCTGCCGGAAGGGGACGACCCGACGCTGGTGATGGCGCTGAGCCTGCTTTCCTATGCGCTGATCGGCACGCAGGCGTCGCCGCTGCGCAAGGCGCTGATCGATTCCGGGTTGGGCGAGGACGTGACGGGCGGCGGGCTGAGCACCGGGCTGCGCCAGATGACCTTTCATGTGGGCATGAAGGGGGTAGAACCGGGCAATGATCTGGCTGTGGAAACGTTGATCCTGGGGACGCTGCAAAAGCTGGCCGCCGAGGGCATCGACCGCGAGATGGTCGAGGCGGCGACCAATACGTTCGAGTTTAGCCTGCGCGAGAACAACACCGGTTCGACCCCGCGCGGCCTGGCGTGGATGATGCGCGCCCTGCCGATGTGGCTTTATCAGGGAGATCCGATCGCGCCGCTGCGTTTCGAGGCCCCGCTGGCCGCAGTGCGCCAAGCCCTGCACGATGACCCCGAGTATTTCCAGGGGATGATCCGCAGCTATCTGCTGGAAAACCCGCACCGCACGACGGTGGTATTGGCGCCCGACGCCGAGCTGAGCCAGATGATCGAGGCTGAGGAAGCGGCGCGGCTGGCGCGTGTGCAGGCGCAGCTTGACCCGGCACAGGCGCAGGCGCTGGTCGACAACACGCTGGCGCTGCGCCGCCGCCAAGAGACGCCCGATTCGCCCGAAGCGCTGGCCAAGCTGCCCATGCTCAAGCTGAGTGATTTGGACCGGCAGAGCAAGACGATCCCGATCGAGGTCGGCGACATCCACGGCGGCGAGCTGGTCTATCATGACCTGTTTACCAACGGCATTGTCTATCTCGACCTAGGCTTTAACCTGCAGGTGCTGCCGCCCGACCTGCTGCCCTATGCCAAGCTCTTCGGCCAATCGCTGGTGGAGATGGGCACCGAGACTGAGGATTTCGTCAAGCTGGCGCAGCGCATCGGGCGCACGACCGGCGGCATCGACGTGTCGAACTTTCTATCTTCCAAGCAGGATGAGGCCCAGGGCGTGGCCTGGATGATGGTGCACGGTAAGGCGACCATGGCCCAGGCGCAAGCGATGCTCGACATCTTGCGCGATATTTTGCTCACCGTGCGGCTGGATAACCGCGAGCGTTTCCGCCAGATTGTGCTCAAAAGCAAGGCCCGCCGCGAGTCCAGCCTAGTGCCGGCGGGCAGCTCGGTGGTCGACGGACGGCTGCGCGCCGGGTTCACGACGTCGAGTTGGGCGGGGGAGCAGATGGGCGGGCTGGACTATCTCTTTTTCCTGCGCCGTCTGGTGGACGCAATCGACCAGGATTGGCTGGGGGTGCTGGCCAAGCTGGAGGAAGTGCGCCGCCACTTGGTGACACGGCAGGGGATGGTGGTCAACGTGACGCTGGACGCGGCCCATTGGGCGCAGTTCGAACCGGCGCTGCGCGACCTGGTGGCGGCGCTGCCGGCGCAGCCTGCCGCGCGGCGCTCATGGACGCCGCGGCTGGCCGAGATTGATGAAGGGTTGGTGCTGCCGGCGCAGGTCAACTATGTCGGCAAGGGGGCCAACCTCTATGACCTGGGCTACCACTATCACGGCTCGATCCAGGTGATCTCGAACTTCCTGCGCACTGCCTGGCTGTGGGACCGCATCCGCGTGCAGGGGGGCGCGTATGGCGCGTTCTGCCGGTTCAGCAAA
>QEUY01000228.1 GCA_003577365.1 Chloroflexota bacterium
AGGTTGTCGCTGACCGGCTGGGTGCAGGACTGCACGACAAAGACGTCGCGCTCGCGCACGTTTTCCAGCACCTGGACAAAGAGGTTGTCGTTGGAAAAGCGCGTGATGGTCAACTTGCTCAGGCCGATGCCCAGGCAGGCGCACATTTCCTCCGCCAGTGCAGGGTTTGAACTGCCGGCGAAGATCCTGAGTTGCTCGTTCATTCCGAAGCGGCTCCTTGGCGTGAGTAGCAAGCAAGAACACCGCGATTATAGCACGCCGCGCGGCGAGTGCTTGTTCTTTATGGGTGCTGGATCGCGCTATCGCCAGGTTCGAGAGGTCTACGGCTAAAGCGGTCTAGCGGCTAAAGCGGAAGATGGCGGCGTCGGGGTTGGGACGCCCCATGATGGCGTCGGCGATGAGGCGAGCGGCGATCAGGCTGTAGGTGACGCCGTTGCCGCCATAGCCCAGGGCAAAATAGGCGTTGGGGAAGTCGCCGGTCTCGCCGATATAGGCCAGCCCATCTTGGGTGGCCCCAAAGGTCCCGGCCCAGGCATAGGCCACGTCGAGCGGCGGCAGCGAGGGATAGAAGGCGGTGAACTGCTTGAGCAGTTGCTTGGTCTTGCGCCCGATCAGGCGGTCGCGCGCCGTTGGGTTGCGGAACGGTTCATCCGCGCCGCCGGCGATGATGCGGTTGTCGAGCGTGGTACGCAGATAGAAGTAGGGCCGCGCCGTCTCCCACAACAGATAGGACAGCCGCTCGATGATGCCGGGGTCCACCGGCTCACTCACCAGCGCATAGGTGGAGTGGAGGTCGGCGACCTTGTGGCGCAGATAGGCTCCGGACTCATAGCCGGTGGCAAAGACGATCTTGGCCGCGGTCACGCGGTGGCCGCTGCCGGTGGTCAGCCGCACGCCGCCTGTGATCTGTTCGAAGCCGGTGACCTCGGTGCGGTCGTAGATGCGGACACCCTGGGCTTGGGCCTGGGTGAAGAGTGCATAGGTAAAGCGGTAGGGGTCGAGCCGCGCCCCCACCTGCGAGACGATGGCGGCCTCGGCTTGCAGCGCATAGTCGCGGCGCAGCGTCTCCGCCGTGACAAAGGCCACGTCCAGCCCCATGGCGTGCCGTGCGGCATATTCCTCTTGCAGACCTTCGACGTCCTCTTTGCGCCGGGTCACATAGACGCTGGGGGTCGGGCAAAAGCCGGTCTCTGCGCCCAGGCTGGCGGCGATGGCGCCGATGGCGGCAATGGCGTCTACGCCCAAGGCATAGGCGCGATGGGCGTGGTTGGGGCCGACGATCTGTTTGAGGTCGCGCAGTTCAGTGTCGATCTCATATTGCAGCAGGGCCGTGCTGGCGCTGGTGCTGCCCCAGGCCACATCGCGCTTGTCGAGTACGACGATCTGCAGCCCTTCGCGCTGCAGCGCATGGGTGATCAGCGCGCCGGTGATGCCCGCGCCGATGACGGCCACATCGCAGGTGAGGTCGGCGGCCAAAGCCGGGAAGGCCGCCAAGATGCCGTTCTTGAGCAGCCAGAAGGGGTGTCCGGAACGCAGGTCCATCGCTAGGTCGAAAGCTGCTGATAAGCGGTCTGTACGGCGGCGGTGCCGTACTTTTTCTCCAGCCGCTTGACCACAAAATGGCCGCGCGCCATCTCCTGAAAGTGATTCATAAAGAGCACGTTGATGCCCGCGCCGGTGAGCGCCGAGACGACCGGGATCGCCTTGGCCGCGGCCTGGGCCGAGATGTCCATGCTTAGGCGCGAGGCGACGGTGGCGGCCAGCCGGACGAGCGGCGGCGCGCCTTCGCGCACCAGCCCCTTTTCGGCAATATAGGCGGCGGCGTCGGAGACCGCTTTGGTCAGCGAGGCGCGCACCAGCCAATAGCCGCTCTCGGCGGCGTTGTCCTGCGGGGTGCGCCCGCCCAGCGCAAAGACCTCCAGACAGGCGAGCCGTACCGAAAGCTGCTCCAGGTCGTGGCCCTCGCTGCGCGCAATGTCGGCGATCGAGCGCAGGATCAGCGTCGTGGAGATGGGCAGCTCCACCGATAAGGCCCACAGCCCCAAGGCGCCGCCGACTGCGCCGGAGCCAGCGCTGAGCCACCTATGCATGGCATCGCGCGGCGGGGCGCTGCTGTTGTTCTGCAGCGATTTGACGGCCACGTCGGCGGCGCGCAGCAGCGCCGTCTGGGTGATGGCCTGGATGCGCCCGCTGAAGTTCTTGGGCAGCATCTTGAACCCGACCTCCAGCGGCTGGCCCAGCAACGAGGAGATTTCGGCGGTTAGGTTGGGCGACTCCAGCCGGCGCTTGGCGCGGCGCAGCGCCTCCAGGTCGGCAAGGTCCCACTGGGTCATGCCCGTCGCCATATCGGTCATCGTCGGTTGAACGCTCAAGGTTTGGTCTTTCAGACTCGTTTCTGTCATCGTCCCTATCATCGTGCAGCATGTATCCTGCGCACACGCTATCATAGCTGGGTTTGCTCGCAACCGATAGCGATAGGCTGTGCCGGTAGGGAGCAGGATACGGGTGAAGATACAGCCGGTTCAACAGATGCGCGGCAGTTGTTCGCCGATCTGAAGATCGACCAGGCGCGTGCTGCCCAAGGGGGTGCGCGCCACCACGCGGCCCGGATGGTCGGCGGTGACAGTGCCGATGCGCGCCGCCCGCTGGCCCAACGGGTGGCGGCGCATGGCGTCGAGCAGCGCATCGGCGGCGTGGGCGGGTACGATGGCGACCAGCTTGCCCTCGTTGGCAACATAGAGCGGGTCTAGCCCCAGCAGTTCGCAGGCGGCGCGCACGGGGCCGGAGACGGGGATGGCGGCTTCCTCCAGCGCCATGCCGGCCTGCGAGGCGTGGGCGATCTCGTTGAGGCTGGAGGCCAGCCCGCCGCGCGTGGGGTCGCGCAGGACGTGGATGTCGGGCGCCACGGCGAGCATTTGGGCAACCAGATCGGCCAGCGGCGCGCAGTCGCTTTCGATCACGGTCTCGAAGGTCAACCCTTCGCGCACGCTCATGATGGCGATGCCATGCGTGCCGATCTCGCCGCTGACCAGGATGGCGTCGCCGGGCCGCGCCTGCGCCGGCCCGATCTGCACGCCGGCGGGGATAAGGCCGATGCCCGCGGTGTTGATGTAGACGCCGTCGCCATGGCCTCGATCCACCACCTTGGTATCGCCTGCCACCACCGAGACCCCGGCCTGCTGCGCCGCCGCGCCCATGTGCGCCACAATCTCAGCCAGGGTGGTCAACGGCAAGCCTTCTTCGAGGATAAACCCGGCGCTGAGATAGAGCGGCCGCGCGCCGCTCATCGCCAGGTCGTTGACCGTGCCGTTGACGGCCAGGTTGCCGATCGAGCCGCCGGGGAAAAAGAGCGGGCGCACGACAAACGAGTCGGTGGTGAAGGCCAGCCGCCCGTCCGCCAAATCCAACACGGCGGCGTCACCCAAGTTGGCGAGCGTGGCGTTGGCGAAAGCGGGCATAAAGAGATGCTGCACCAGGTCGCCGGAGAGCTTGCCGCCGCCGCCGTGACCCATGACGATGTTCGGGTGGTTGCGCAGAGGCAGCGGGCAGCTCCAGTTGGCGAAGTCGACGGGTTCAGACATGGGGGCGTTAGGCATGGTCCAGCGCGATCTCGGCGAAGCGGCCATAGCGGTAGTAGGCGGCGCAGGCCCCTTCGGAAGAGACCATGGTCGCGCCCAGCGGCGATTGTGGCGTACACTGTTTGCCAAAGGCGGGGCACTCATTGGGCTTGAGATGGCCCTGCAGCACATCGCCGCTGCGGCAGAGGACAGATTCGGCGGTGTGGATGTCGCCCACGTCGAAGCGCGCCTCGGCGTCGAAGGCACGATAGGCCGGGCGCAGCCGCCAGCCGCTGGCGGGGATCGTGCCGATGCCACGCCAGGTGCGGTCGGTCACTTCAAAGACCTCGGCCAGGATGGCCTGGGCGGGCCGGTTGCCCTCCAGCGTGACGGCGCGCGGGTAGGCATTGTCTACACCAACCTCGCCTGCCTCCAGCCGGCGCACCGCCATGCGGATACCTTCAAGGATGTCGAGCGGCTCAAAGCCGGTGATGACGATGGGAACTCGGAATCGCTCGGCCAAGGGGCCGTACTGCCAGTAGCCCATGACGCTGCAAACATGGCCCGCAGCCAGAAATGCCTGTACCCGGTTGGAGGGCGAACTGAGGATGGCTTCGATGGCGGGCGGCACCAGAACATGCGAAACGAGCATCGAGAAGTTGGTCAGCCCTTGGCGGCTGGCCTGCACGACGGCCATGGCGTTGGCGGGCGCGGTGGTCTCAAAGCCGATGCCAAAGAAGACGACCTGACGGTCGGGGTGCTGCCGCGCCAGCTTGAGCGCGTCGAGCGGCGAATAGACGATACGCACGTCGCCGCCTTCGCTCTTGACGCGGAAGAGGTCTTTGTCGCTGCCGGGCACACGCAGCATATCGCCAAACGAGCAGAAGATCACCTCTGGGCGGGCGGCGATCGCCAGCGCCTTGTCGATGATCTCCAGCGGTGTGACGCAGACGGGACAGCCAGGGCCGTGGATCAGTTCGATCGGGGCGGGCAGCAGTTGGTCGATGCCGTTGCGGATGATGGAATGGGTCTGCCCGCCGCAGACTTCCATGATGGCCCAGGGGCGCGTGGTAATACGATGGATCTCGTCCAGCAGCCGCCGCGCCACGGCGGGGTCGCGAAATTCCTCCAGATATTTCATGCCGCTTTGTCCGGCTCCAGTTCTTCGTGCAAAACGCCCATCTGGTGGAAGAGCGCCAGCGTCTCTTGGGCGGAGGCCTCGTCTAGCTGCGTGATGGCAAAGCCGACATGGATGATCGTGTAGTCGCCCACCTGGGCTTCGGGCACATATTCCAGACAGGCTTCCTTGACGATGCCGCCGAAGTCGACGCGGCCCGTGCGGACGCCGTCCTGTTCATAGATTTCGATGATCTTGCCAGGTACGCCAAGACACATATGCAATTCCTCTATGCAAACACACCTGAAGATGTGCGCATCACCAATATTCGTATCCAAACCAGCGACACATTCACCGCAAAGACTGCCTCGATATCTTCTTAATATGCATTAGCCGCCGGTGTGCGCCACGAGTGGCGCCGAAAACCGCACCTACGCTTGAACCGCAAAGTGGCCCAAGAGGGCCTGGCCGAGCGCCAGCCCGCCGTCGTTGGGCGGGACTTGGCGGTGAGTCAAGACTGTGAAGCCCTGGGTTTCTAATCCCTCCGTAAGCAGCGCCAAGAGGGTCACGTTTTGGAAGACACCGCCGCTCAACGCCACAGTCGCAATGCCGGATGCAGCGCGCAGCCGGTCGCAGCCGGCGCAGACCAGGTCGGCCAGGCCGCGGTGAAAGCGGGTGGCGATGACGCCCAGCTCCACACCGGCACGCACATCCTGCGCCACCGCCGCGATCACGCCGCTTGTCTCTACCTCAAATTGTAGCGCAGAATCGGCGGAATGCAAGGGATGCGGCTTCCATAGCCCGAAGGCATAGGGCGGAAGATCGGTCGGTTCGGCCAGGGTCTCTAGCTCCAGCGCGGCCTGGGCTTCATAGCTGACGACCTGGCGCACCCCGGCCAGCGCGGCCACGGCGTCGAACAGGCGGCCCATGCTGCTGGTGGGCACGCTGTTGAGGCCGGTCTCCAACTGGCGCAGGAGGACGCCGCGCTCGACCGGCGGGCAGGCGGCAACAGGCGGCAGCGTTTCGTCCCAGGGGATGCCCGCGGCCCAGAGATGGGCCAGCGCCACACGGTAGGGGCGTTTGATGGCGGCGTCACCGCCGGGCAGGGGGACGGGGCGCAGCCGGCCGGCGCGACGCAGCCTCTGGTAGCCGCCGACAAAAAATTCGCCGCCCCAGATCGTGCCGTCCAAGCCGTAGCCTGTGCCGTCGAAGCTGGCGCCGATCACCTGGGCATCGGCGGGCAGGCGATGCTCGGCCATGACCGCGGCGATGTGCGCTTGGTGGTGCTGCACCTGGATCAAGGGCAGGCCGCGGCCCGTGGCCTCTTCCTGCGCCCAGCGCGTCGAGAGATAGCCGGGGTGCAGGTCGCAGACGATGGCCTGCGGCGTTATGCGGAAGAGGCGTTGATAATGCGCCGCGGTGCGCTCGAAGGCGGCTAGGGTCTCCAGATTTTCCATATCGCCGATGTGCGGGCTGAGAAAAGCATAGGTGTCTTGGGTGAGGCAGAAGGTGTTTTTGAGTTCGCCGCCCACGGCCAGCAGCGGGCGCACGGCAAAGGGCAGATGGACCGGCAAGGGCGCATAGCCGCGTGCGCGGCGAATCGGCAGCAAGCGATCCCCGACGACGCGCACGACCGAGTCGTCGCAGTGGTGCAGAATGGCGCGGTCGTGGTGCAGAAAGCCGTCGGCCAGTGGAGCCAGCTTGGCTTCTGCTTCGGCGTTGCCGGCGATGATCGGCTCTTCGGACAGATTGCCGGAGGTCATGACCAGCGCGGGCAGGTCGGGCGCAGCCGGGTCATCCAGGTCATCCGGCGGGGCCAGCAGCAGATAGTGCAGCGGGGTATAGGGCAGCATGA
>QEUY01000229.1 GCA_003577365.1 Chloroflexota bacterium
GGCGCCGACCAATCCCACTTGCAGGGGTTTCATAGAATGATGCCTTTCTATTGGCAGTCTATTGGCAGTGGTCAGTAATTGCTTGATCTCGCAAGGTCCAGCGTAGGGTGCGGCTCCCCGTGGCCGCCCGTCTACCAGACACGGACAGGCACACATGCGGACAGGCACGGGGGCCTGTCCCTACCGAGACGCGTCACTGTAGGGGCCGCCCCCCGTGGCGGCCCGTCTACCCCCTGTGACGGCCCGTCTACCAGATACGGACAGGCACGGGGCCTGTCCCTACAAGTTGTGAGACGCGGCAGTAATGAACAGCCAAAAGGCAGTAGAGGCAGAGCCAGAGCTGGCGCGCCAAAGCAACCACGCTCTGATCCCCGCTGCCCACTCCCTACTCCCCCACCTCCGCCACGAGTTGGCTGAGCGTGACAAAGCGCACATCACCTGTATCGCGGGCATGGGCAAAGAGCCGGCGATAGACCTCCAACCCGGCGGCCCACTGGCCGGTCATGGCGTAATAGTGCGAGAGCACGACGAATGCGCCGCCCTCGGTGCGCGTGCGGTCATAGTCGGCCCGGATCAACCCGTAGTGGCGCTCGATATCGCCCGGTTCCAGAAACCAGGTGTACTCGGAGTGCATCGGCGCTTCGACGATCCCGCCGGCGGCGCGGTAGGGATGCGGGGGCACGTCCGGCTGCCACGGTTCACCGCGGTCATAGTCGCGGTTGATGTAGCGCCAGCCCATCGGGTTGACAACCTCGTTGGAACTCCAGACAAAGTCTAGGTCGCGCAGGGCGCGGTAGCTGGCCTCGCACATGGCGAGACAGGGGGCGCGGAAGCCGCGCGGCACATAGCCAAAGATGCCGCTTAGGATGGCGCGGCCCTGCTCCAGTCTATCGCGCAGGTGCGCGTAGCTATGATACTGCGTAAAGTGCTCCGGCGTCTGGGCATAGGCGGCCTGGACATCGGGCGGCAGAATATCGAGCATGAAATAGGGCGGAATGCCAAACTCGAAGCAGGAGCTATGGTCGAAGCCGTGATGCTCCAGATCATGGCCGGCGTCGAGCGCACGTTGCAGCAGGCGCAGCCATTCCGGCTTCTGATCCAGCGGCTGACCATTGCCGTGCGGGACAACAAAAAAGGTGGCGGGGACCTGCTGCTCGTCGAGAAAATCGAGCAGTTCGGCGAACAATTCGGGCTGCTGCTGCCCGGCGTCGTCGTTGGTAAAGGCAAACAGCGTCTCGGCCATGGCCGGCTCCTTTGGATTGTGTGACCGTGTGCAGGCGTCAGCCCTTGAGACCGGAGAGGACGACGCCGCGCACAAAATACTGCTGGGTAAAGAGAAAGATGACTAGAATGGGCACCAGGCTCACGGTGGCTCCTGCCATCATATTGGCCCATTGGGTGAAATACTGGCTGCGAAAGCGGGTCAGCGCCAGCGGCAGCGTAAACAACTGTTCGCGATAGAGATAGATGATCGGGCCGAGCAGGTCATTCCAACTGCCCATAAAGGCGAGCAGCGCCAGCGTGGCCAGCACGGCTTTGGAGAGCGGCATCATGATGCGCCAGTAGATGCCGAAATGGCTACAGCCGTCGATCTTGGCGGCGTCATTTAGCTCTTGCGGAATGGTCAGAAAGTATTGGCGCAGCAGAAAGATGCCGAAGGCGCTGCCGAAATAGGCAGGGACGATCAGCGGCAGTTGGGTGTCCACCCAGCCGATGCGCGCCATCACCACATAGAGCGGGATCATGGTGATCTGGCCGGGGATCATCAGGGCGGCCAGGGTGATCATAAAGAGCGTGTCGCGCCCGCGAAAACGCACGCGCGCAAAGGCATAGGCCGCCAGCGACGACGAAAGCACCACACCCAGCGTCCAGAGCAGGCTGACCTTGAGGCTGTTGAGGACATAGCGGGTAAAGGGCAGTTCGGTGAAGATATAGCGATAGTTGTCTAAGATGGGCGGGTTGGGGACCCATTCTGGGGGGAAGGCGAAGACGCGCGCTTCGGTCTTGAACGAGGTCGCTACCATCCAGTAGAAGGGGAAGAGCATGGTGACGGCGGTCAGCACGAGCAGCAAATAGGCCAGCCCCATGATCAAGAGGGCGGTATAGGAACGGGTGCGGGATGGCAGCGGTACGCTAGAGGTCGCCATGATACTCTCCGTGACTGGCTCCAGAGGTGTGGGCAGGCGCGCGCTTATTCATAGTGAACCCAGCGGCGCTGGAGCCGGAACTGAATGAGTGTGAGGCCCAGCAGGATAAAGAAGAGCACATAGGCCAGCGCCGAAGCGTAGCCCATTTGGAAGTTGCGGAAGGCGTTGTTATAGATGTGCAGCACCAGCGTGAGCGTCGCATAGACCGGGCCGCCGCCGGTCATGACATAGGTGTATTCGAAGACCTGGAACGCGCCGATCAGACCAAGGATCAGCAGCAAGAAGGTGGTGGGCGACAGGAGCGGCACGGTGATGTACCAGAACTTGGCGAACCGGCCTGCGCCGTCGATCTCGGCGGCTTCGTAGTAGACTTCGGGGATGCCCTGCAGCCCGGCCAGGTAGATGAGCATGTTATAGCCCAGCCCGCGCCAGATCGCCATGATGATGATGGCGGGCATGGCCCAGGTAGGCGAACTGAGCCACGCCGGCCCCTTGACGCTGAACTGCTTGAGCAGGAAGTTCAACACGCCGAACTCCGGGTTGTAGATCCACAGCCACATCAGCGAGATCGCGACCGACGAGGTGATGCTGGGCAGAAAGAAGATCGTGCGGAAGATCACGATGCCGCGCAGTTTCTGGTTCATGGCTAATGCCAGCAGCAGCGACAAGACCATGCCCGCGGGGACCACGCCGACCACATAGTAGAGCGTATTTTTCAGGCTTTTCCAAAAGAGGTCTTCGCGCAGCAGGTTGGCGTAGTTTTCCAACCCGATCCATTTGGGGGTGCTGATATAGTCGCCTTTGGTAAAGCTCAGGCCAAAGGCCGCCAGCACCGGGCCATAGGTGAAGAGGAGCAGCCCGCAGATCAGCGGCGCGACAAAAAGATAGCCGATCAGGTTCTCGTTGTTGAGTAGACGAGCGATCCACGACATCTCGGTGCGACGCCGGGCAGTACGGCGCGCGGGCGTGTGTTCGGTCGGTGTGGTAATGCTCAATCTCTGACTCCTCACTCCGGGGGACGGCGGCTCTCTGGGGGCGCGGTCCGGTCAGACCATACGCCGACCGGACCACGCGGGCTGGGCTTACAATTCGTCAATCGGTGTCTGCAAGATGGGTGTGATCTTCTCGCAGATCGTCTGCAGCACGGTGGGGGCATCGGTCTGGCCGATCCAGAGCGCCTCTAGCTCGGCGTTGTAGATCTGCTTCCACAGGTCGCTCTTTAGCCCCGGATAGTAGTTGTGGGCATAGCTGCCGATGTCCACAGCTACGGCGCGATGCTCCGGCTCGCCGGTCAAATAGACATCGGAGTTGGCGGTCTCGATCAGACTGGGCGTGCCGGTCTTGGCAAAGTAGGCCATGCCCTCTGGGCCGGCCATGAACTGGAGCAGTTTCCACGCCTCCTCCGGATGTTTGGAATCCTTGAAGATGTGCAGCGTGTTGGTCCCGGCATAGGTGATGCGGTCCAGCCCCTTGTTGCCCATGGGCACAGGCGCGATGTCCCAGTTGAACTCCAGGTTGGCGACATAGTAGTCGACATTCCACGAACCGTCCATGCTCATGGCGACCTTACCCACCTGGAGCGGGTTGGGCAACCCCTCCAGTTGTGCTGGGGTCGGGTTGGCATGATCTTCATGCAGCAGTTTGTCGAACCATTCGAAGATCTCCACCGTGGCCGGTTCGGTCAACAGGCATTGGGTCTGGTCGTCGCTGATCAGCGCGCCGCCGTTGTTCCAGACGTGGACGGCCATGCCGTAGCTCAAGTTGTGGCTGACGCCCCACTGGACGATGTCGTCGGCGTTGAAGCCGGCGTCGCCTGAACGCTTGCCCGCGCTGTCTTGGGTCAGGGCCAAGGCGGCTTCGGTGAAGGTATCGCGCGTCCAGGTATCGTCGGGATAGCCCAGCCCCGCGGCATCGAAGAGGTCTTTGTTATAGTAGAGGATCAGGCCAACATAGGTGGCGGGCAGGCCGTAGAGCGTGCCTTGGCCGACAATGCCGGTGGTGCTGTCATAGCGACAGTCGCCGACCGTAATCGGGAACCACTTCTCCAGGTTCACCTGGTCGCGTTCGACGGAAGGCTCCAATGCGAGGTAATAGCCCTTGTGGGCATAGCGGCCAAAAAAGCCAGGGTCGCCGATGCTCAGATCCGGAGGCGTGCCTGCCGCTAAACGGGCCTCTTGGCGCGACCAGAACTCTTCCCCTGGTGCACTCTGCAGCGTGGCCGTGATGCCAGGGTTGGCCGTATTGAAGGCCGTAAACATCTCGTCCAACGCCTTGAGCCAGGGGTCGAAGTTGTACATATCAAAGGTAAGCTCAACCGATTCGGCGGCAGGCGCGCTTGAACCGCCGGCCTGTGGCGCTACCGCGGTACACGCGCTGAGAAGCGCGGTGGCGGCTGCGCCTGCGCTCAGATGCAAAAACTGCCGTCGCGACAAGTGGGGTGTAGACATCGCTTTCTCCTTTGGTGATAGAGCGCCTGATGGTTGTGTCAGGCTGGAACCCGTTATGGATGACCGTCTGGAGACACGCGCTTCTGCTCAAAGACCTCCAGCGAGAGACGCAGCGAATTGGCGAGTTGTGCAGCCATGCTCTGCACGGCTGCTTCGGCGCGGCCGGCGCAGATGTGCGCCGTCAGCTCCTCATGCATCTGAAGGGTCTCATTCCAGTCCAGTTGGTAGCCGGTGTGGCTTGAGATGAACATGAAGATAGGGCCGAGGATTGAATCGAGCATTTTGACCAAATAGGGGTTGCGCGCCTGTTCCCAGATCAGCTGATGGGCGGCGAGGTCGCTCAGCACATAGCCGTCGCGGTCATTGCGCCGGATGGCGGCGCGCATGCGTTCTAGGCTGTCTTGCAGGGCGGCGCAGTTCTCCGGTGTGTTGTGGGCCGTCGCCTGAGCGACCGCCAGCGATTCAAGCGCAACACGCACTTCAAAAAGCTGCCGGATCGCGTCTTCATCCGGGTTAATCACATAGCGGCCATTGGGCCGGCTGATGACCAAGCCTTCATGTTCCAGGTCCATGAGCGCGTCGCGTGCCGGCATCCGGCTGATGCCGAGCAGGTGAGCCACCTCGCGTTCGACCAATCGGGTGCCGGGCGGGATGCGCCCGCCGATGATGTAGCTGCGCAACAGCTCGGTCGATTGAGCCTTCAGCGAGTTGCGGTCGAAGGCTGGGATATCGGATTGGCTGAACAGGCTGGCAAGGCTCATAGCTCACGGCCCATTGGGTTCTAAGGTGACGGGCGCGCCGCTGGCCGCAGACTGGCGGGCCGCCAGCGAGACCTGCGTGATCAACGCCGCCGTCGCCGCCGAAAGCGCGGGCGCTCTGCCCTGCAAAAAGTCATCGATCCAAAAGCTTTCCCAGCCGGGCGTGGCTGCGGGCAGGGCAAGCGGCGTGTATCCCTGCGCGCCATTCAGCCCCACTGCCACACTGGTCGCATCCGCCGCGGCGCGATGCACGCTGATGACCCCGCCTGGCCCCACGATCTCTAGCTGCCAACTGGGGTAGGCCACACGGTTGCAGAAGTACATATCGAACGCGGCCAACCCTCCACCCATCAGACGCATCTCGATCCGCCCGCAGTCCATAAAGGGGCTGTCTGGACTCGTGAAGTTGCCGTATTGCGCGTAGACCGACTGGATCGTATCCTGCATCAGATGCAGCACGAGGTCGATCCCATACCAGCCCAGCGAGAGTTCCGGCCCGCCCTCTTGTGGGTCACGGTACCAATCGTGTGGGTGGAATACGTCGATGACGCCGTGATGATGGCAGAGCCGCATCGAGAAGGGCCGTCCGATGCGCCCTGCGTCCAAGGCCTGTTTGACGGCCAGCATCGGCGGCAGAAAGCGCGCGCTGGGGCCGACCGCGATGCGCACGCCGTGCCGCTGCTCGGCGGCGACGATGCGTTGGGCGTCGTCTAGCGTGGTGGCAAAGGTCTTGGGGATGAAGATATCCATCCCCAGGGCCGCCATGCGCTCCGCCCAGGGGGCATGCTCGCTGTGGCGGGTGACGATCACCACTGTGTCGAGGCGGGCGTCGCGCACCATCTCTTCGGCGTCCGCATAGAGCTGGAGTCCGAAGCGCGCGGCGTATTCCGCCGGTGTCAGGCCGAGCATCTCCTGGATGACCTGGTCTGCGATGCCGAGCGTGGCCGCGGCCACGAACTGCACGCCAGGATGTTCGTGCAGCGCGCGTCCCAAGGCGATCGGCCAGTACAGCCCGGCGAGACCAACCAGTCCGGCGCGCATGGCGTAGCTCCTTCAGCAGAGGCAGCCTGCCCTGGCCCAGATTAAGGCAGGCTGCGCGGCGGTTAACTCAGGTCGTGATAGGCAAACTGGCGCGGCCCGGCGTGC
>QEUY01000230.1 GCA_003577365.1 Chloroflexota bacterium
CGGTTCTCCTTGCATCACCGGATAGCGGTCAGGCGTCTGGCTGCCGGTCTGCGATCGATCTATCTATGCGCGATCTGGGATCGGTCTATGACAAGCCGGTGCAACCGCAGGCAACATAGCATGTTTGGGATAGTTCGTCAATAAATCCACCGCGGTTCCGCCGGCACGCCGCACTGCCATCCGTACTGTCACCGTTAGGCGCGCTCATCGCCCGCTGCTGTGGGGGGCGCAGCCGCTTCGAGCGAGGGCAGGATGGGCGGCAGCGGGCGCGTGTTCATGGTCAGGAAGATGGTAAGCCAGTGGGTCTCCGGATGGCTGGCGAGAATCATGACGACGACCACGGTCAGCGGGATGGCGAGGATAAACCCCAGCGGGCCGAGCACCCAGGCCCAGAAGATCAGCGAGGCCAGCGCCACCACGGGCGCAAGGTTGAGGCCCTGGCCCATCATGGCGGGCGCGACCACGTTTTCCACTACCACGTTGATCACGGTGACGCCTACGATCACCAGCGCGGCCCACAGCAGGCCCGATTCCGCCAGGGCGAGCAGGACGGGCGGCGTAGCGGCGATCGCCAGCCCGACATACATGACAAAGCTGAGGAAGAAGGCCAAGATGCCCCACAGCACCGCCAGGTCAACGTCGAGCACGGTTAGCCAGAGCGTGATGCCAATGGCGACGATCAGGTTGACACGCACGCGGATCGCAAAGAACTGCGCCACACGCTGGCCGATCTGTAGGGCCTGGGTGCGCAGACGGCTGTCCGGCCCCAGCTCGATCTCCAGCCGGTTGGAGAGATGCGTGGCTTGGAGCAGCAGAAAGATGGTGGCGACGACCACGAAAAAGCCCATCGAGATCAGCGACCCCAGCGTGCCGATCAAGCGCGCCGCGCTGTTGACCATCCACTGCCGGTTAAGCAACTCGCTGTTTAACAACGTCGAGGCGTCGATGTCCAACTCGGCCAGCCATTCGGCCAGGCGCAGGCGCAGGATGACCATGCGGTTGGCATAGATAAAGAGGTTTTCGCGCAGTTGGGCCAGCGAGACCCAGAGCAGCGCCAGCAGCCCGCCGCCCACCAGCATGATGCCGAGCACCATGACCGTCACGGTCAGCCAGGTGGGCATGCCGCGGTCGAGCAGCCAGCGGTAGGCCGGATAGAGCAGAATGGCTAAAAAGAGCGCCAGCAGCAGAGGGCTGAGAAAGTAGGCTGCGGCGCGCATCCCGGCGATGATGACGACCAGGGCGGCGGATATAGCCAGCCCCTGCAAAATCGGTGTAGGGGTGTTCTTGGGCAACGTCTCGTCTCTCCTTGCATCACGCGCCGGGTGACGCCCTGCGCTGGGTGCCCGTATTGTACACCGTCTGCCCCATTGGGTGAACCATTTCGTTCGAGGGCGCGCGATGGGCGGCGCGCGCGTCCTGTGATAGAATGGTCGCCACCGGTGCAGCCATCAGCCCACAGAAGGCAATCTACAGCGGGCAACCCATAGAGGGCGGACTTGCTATGCAGGCCAATGCGCAGACCAGCGCATCCGACGATAGGTATGACGATAGGTATGACGATAGGCCTATTATGCCGCGCCGGACTTTGCCGACTATCTGGCGTTTGTGCCGCAGCACCGCGCTGTGCTGGCAGCGCGCCTGGCCGAGATCCGCATCGCACCCGACGAGCAGCTTTTCTTCGTCACCTATCCCGATACTATCCATTGGTTGGCGGTGGCAGATGACAGCCCCGCGACCCTAGTTGTGCTGCCGCTGGTGGCCCATGTCGCCGCGCTGTCGCCCCGGCTCGATTTGCGCGTGTTGGGCGAAGACGAAGCCGCAGCCGCGCTGGTATGTCTGACCGGCGACCCCGACGCTGCGGCTCTCCTGGAGGATGCCGACCTGCCGCTGCTGCTGGCCTTTGACGAGGAGTGGCAGTATCAAGCATCGTGGGGGCCGCACCCCGCCGCCATCGACCCCTATCTGGAGCAGTGGTTTGCGGCACATCCCGCTGCCGAATCTGAGCCTGAGGAGATGGACGAGTCCCTGCTGGCGCAGTTGACCCAGGAGATGCGGCTTTGGTATAACAGCGGTTTGAACCAAGCCTGTGCGGCGGAGTTGCGCGCTTTTCTAGCGGGGATGCAGTCTGCCGAGCCGGATGCGGCCTAAGCCGCTGCCCTCTCTTTTTGTCTCCTGTCTTTTGCTCACGCAAGCTGCCGCTGTCTTATCTCGCACCTACGCTTCTGGTCTCTCTCCTTTGCGCCCTCTGCGCCCTTTGCGGTTCATCCTTCCGATTCATCTTTCCGCACGATGGCAGTTCGAGTGAACCCGTAGGATTCGCGCCGTGTCGCCGCCAGGGAACAGCCGGCCAGGGCCGGTTTTATGGACGATTGGAGCCATGATAAAATGGGGGCAGCGCACGAGATCGATGGCGTGAGAAGTGACGGCGTGCGGCGCAGGGCCGCCCTGAATCTAGACAAGCGCAGCGCACCCCGTGTGCGGCTGCGCCGCCTGGCGTTGAGTCTGGTGGCGGGTGTTGCTGTGGTGCTGCTGCTGGCCACGGGCCGGGCTTGGGCCGCGGTGGAGTTGGCCTATTTTCGCGGCGCCCCTACCGAGTCATCTGTACTTTTGGAATGGGCGACGGTCAGCGAATTTAATGTCTCCGGGTTTGAGATCCTGTGCAAGCTGGAGAGCGAACCGGAGACCGCCTATCACCCCATCGGGTCGCGCATCGGCCAGGGCAGCCCCGACCAGGGTGCAAGCTACAGCTTTAATGTCACGGCGCTGACCTATGGCGTGCGCTACTGCTTCCGGCTGCGCGAAGTGACCGCCGACAACGTGCCCGGCGAGCAGTTCGACATCTGTGGCTATGGGCCGGGTGTAGGGCCGCCGGCGCTCAACGTGGTGGGCGAGGTCACGCCGACCCCGATCATCCTGCAGGCGCAGCCGGGCATCAGCCCTGCGCCCACCTTGACCACGCCGGGGGTGATCCTGCCCGACGGGGCCGCACAGACGCCGGCTCTGCCTACCCCGCAGGGTCAAGACCAATTTGGCAGCCCCTTGGATCTGCCGACCCTGACGCCGTCGCTGCTGCCGGAGCAGCAGGGAGTCTCCCCGCTGCCCACCGCCACGCTCATGCCGGGGCAGTTCGAATCGGCGCTGCCTACGCCTATGGGCCAGCAGCCCGGCGCAGGGGTGGCGGGCATCGACGTGACGCCGGCAGGTGAAGCGCCCGGCACGCTGATCGGCGGCGCACAGGTTACGGTGGAGACGACCACCTTTGCCACCGAGACGCCCACGGCGACCTGGGTCCCGACCGAGACGCCCGTCCCCTTCGAGACGCCCACGCTGCCACCGCTGCAAGAAAGCCCGCTGATGCCCGACGCGGGCAGCGGTGTGGCCCTGTTGGCAACCCCGACGCCGCTCTATGTGGTCGTCACGGCGACGCCTACCCCGGAGGCGCTGGCCGCGGCGCCGGTCTTTACGCCTTGGCCCACGGCGACCCCGCCGGGCTTCCAGACCAGCGACCTGCTGGCGCTCAACAGCCAAAACTTGATGGTGATGCTGCTCTGCCTGATCTTTCTCAGCGCCAGCGGGCTGGGCGTCTTGGGGCTGGTCACCAGCATCATCTATATGCGATCGCAGGCGGCGCGCGACCGGCTGCCCGCGCCCTACTATGAGCGCCGCCGCTACTACTGATCCGCGTGATCGGCGCACCTTTGTGGCGGTAGAGCTGCCCGCAGAGGTCAAGCATGCCATCGCCGCGGAGCAGGCGCGCGTGCAGGCGGCGTTGGCCGGGCAGGGCATTGCCTCCACCCTGCGCTGGAGTCCGGTCGACAACATCCATTTGACGCTGCGCTTCTTGGGCGATACGACCTCGGCCCAGCAGCGCCGTTTGATCGACGGGCTGGCGTCGGCGGCGCGCGTGTGGTCGCCCTTTGCGTTGTCGACCGGCGGGCTGGGCTGTTTTCCCAACTGCCGCGCCCCGCGCGTGGTCTGGCTGGGGGTCGCGGGCGACATGGCCGCGCTGGCCGCCATCCAGTCTGAGGTCGAGCGCTTGGCGCAAGCCATTGGCTTTGCAGCAGAGGAGCGCGCCTTTTCGCCCCATTTGACGCTGGCGCGTGCCCGCCGCGAGGCAAGCCGGCCCGCGCTGCAAGAGACCGGTCGCGTGCTGGCGGTGTTGGCTGTCGATGACACGCCGCCCGCCCTCCCGTTCAATGTAGACCACGTCGTCTACTTCCACAGCGACCTGCGCGCCGGCGGCTCGGTCTATACGCCGCTGGCCGTCCTCCCTTTTGGTCGCGGCCCGATAACCTAGATGGCATCCCCGATGAGCTTTGCTGCAATGCGCCGGTCGATGATTACGCGCCCTTGGCTGCAAGAGGGGGTCTTGGCCCTCCTGGTTTGTATCGGCGTGTTTGCACTCTACATGGCCGACCGCGATGTCGTGCAGCGATCTGATTCAATCTGGACGCTGCAGGTGGCGATGAGCCTCATTCGTGAAGGCAATGTGAACCTGGACGAGATCGAGCACCTGATCCTCCCGTCACAGGCCGGCACCGTCCTGCGTGTAGGCGATCATCTCTACCCATGGTTCCCGCTGGGGCCGTCGCTCCTCATCACGCCGGTGATGGCGCTGCTAGACCTAGTGGCGAGGGGCGTGCGCTCGTTCGACCTCTATCTCTATGTGACGCAGAACCCGCCCGACGCGCTGCTGGGGCTGATCGAATTGACGCTTGCCTGTGGCATCGTGGCGCTTACGGCGGGCGTCCTCTATCTTTTTGGCCGCCAGTTTTTGACTCGTGGGCAGGCGCTGCTGCTCGTCTTTGTCTTTGCCTTTTGCACCTCGGCTTGGTCGACGGCCAGCCGCGCCCTTTGGCAGCATGGCCCCTCCATGTTGCTGCTGCTGCTGGCGCTCTTCTGTTTTGTGCGGGCCGAGAAGGATGCTGCGAAAGTGCAGGCGGCTGGGCTATTCTTGGCGCTGGCCTATGTCGTGCGCCCGACCAATGCGATCCCCGTGATGGTCTTTACCCTTTACGTGCTGTGGATCTATCCCCGTATGGCGGTGCGCTATCTGCTCTGGGCTGCGCCGGTGGCGCTCGCCTTTGTCGCCTACAACTGGCAGTTGTACGGCTCGATCTTGCCGCCCTATTTTGCAGCCGGACGTGTTAGCTTGCACGCAGCCCTGGGTGAGGCGCTGTTGGGGAATCTGATCAGCCCTTCGCGCGGTCTATTTGTCTATACACCCGTGTTTTTGTTGAGCACGCTCGGCGTGTATCTCAAACGGCGTGACGGGGCGCTGACGCGCTTGGACCTTGCCGTACTCGGCACGGCGCTTTTCCATTGGGCAGTGATCTCGTCGCATTGGCTGTGGTGGGCCGGTCATTCCTATGGGCCGCGGCTCTTCACAGATATGGTTCCCTTTTTTCTCTATCTCCTCATCCCGGTCATCGCCAAGGTGGCGCCCAATCGAGAGACGCCTGCGCTCCGGGCGCGGACCTGGCGCTATGCGCTGCCCTTTTGGCTCTTGGCGGGTATCAGCTTCTTCATGCACTATCAGGGCGCAACGCAGCCCGCGACTGTGCGTTGGAACTGGGGGTTCGAGGATGTTGTGCCCAATGTAGACCAAGACCCAGCGCGCGTCTGGGATTGGTCTGATCCGCAGTTTTGGCGTGGGCTGCGCCGCGCCCGGATCGGCGTGCGGCCCGAAGCCTTTGTTGTCCAGACAGTCGCGGGACAGCCGGACGTTCAGGAGCTATCGCTGCGGCTGTACAATCTAGGGGACCGCCCGCTGCATTGGCGAGCACTGGCCCCCGCTGCCGTCAACTTCGTCTCTCACACCGCGCCGGACCAATTCCAGTTGGCGACCAGCGCCGCGCCCGGCTCCGCTCCTATCGCCGGAGAGAGCAGCCGAGAGTTGGCGTTCAAGTTTGATGTGAGTCGCTATCCCGCCGGGCCGCACAGTTTGGGAGGGATTCTGCTGCAAGCCACCGCGCCGGGCGGCGCGCCCCTTGTGCAGGAATCTGCCGTCGTTCCCCTCTCCCTCTTGGTAGAGCATGAACCCCAGGCGCGCGCCGATCCCATGCAAATCGCCCCGGCTGCCAGCCAACCCAATGTCCCTGCTGCGGCGGGCCTCATCTCGCCTGTGGATATCCTCGTCGATGGACAGACGCAGCAGCCAAACGCCACAGAGATGCGCGCGATCTTTGGCGCGGGTTGGCATGATCTGGAACGGAGCGAGACAGACCGGTGGCGGTGGGCCGCTTCGCCCGCCTATCTTTTGATCTACAGCGCCGCCCATCGGCGCATTCACCTGCACATGGCGGTGGCGGCAGTCCACTCGCCCGCATCTGCGAATGGGCAGGGCGACCGCGGTACGCTGCGCGTCACACGCGCCGCGCCACAGGGCGAAAGCGGCGCAAACTTGGTCATCGCACCAAGGGAGCGCGCAGAAGCGACGCTTGACCTTACGGCAGGATGGAATGTCGTGGTACTCGACCTCGCCGAAGGCAATTACCGTCCGGTCGACTTGGACCCGGCGACCGGGGACAGCCGGCTGCTGAGTTTTGCCCTCTCCGAAGTGGATCTAGTCACAGAATAGAGCGGCAGGCCAGGGCTACCGCCGCGCGTCCCACCCCCATGCCCCTAAGAGCGCCAGCAGCGTCGCCCAGGAGATGATCGCGCCGGTGATGCGCGGCGGGGTCGGCCCCATGCGCACGTCGATACGGTGTTCGCCGCCCGGCACATCCACCTCGATCAGCCCGTGCGGGTTGGAGACGCGCGCCGCCGCAAGCTGCCCGTCGACGCGCACCTGCCAGCCGGGGAAATAGGTCAGGTGGACGCGCACCGTGGCCGGGCCGTCGACGCGCACCACGCCGCCGGCGCTGGAGCCGCGGCTATATTGGCTGACGACCTCACCTTGGCCGGTGACGATCGCCAGCCGGGTCAGCCGCCCGTTCTCGCCATAGTCTTCGCGATAATCGGCGGCGGCATAGTCGCCGGTCATGGGCGAGGTGGTGAACGGCTGCTGCACCCATTGCGTATAGGCGATCATGTCGGGGTGTTCTTGTTCAAAGCGGAAGACGGCGCGGCCGTCCTCGCGCCAGGGTTCGACCGGCTGCAACGGCGCGCCCACATAGCCAAAACCGGCGAAGATCACCAGCAGCGCCAGCAGCAGCGCGCCTGCCTCCTGCATGGCTGGGCCGCTTTCATCGGGGACCCCATGTGTAAAGATCGCGTCGGCGGCCAGCCCGGCCAGCGCCGACACCGTGAACGCGCTCAACGCCAGCAGCCGCCAGGGGAATTGGATGATCGCCAGCATGGGCAGCGTATTCCACAGCAGCAGCGCGGCTGAGGTCATCATAAAGAGCAGGACAACCGAGACCGAGGCCAGAAAGCTCAGGTAGGCGCGGCGCATGCCGGTGGGTTCGCCGCTGCGCAGCAACACATAGCCGCCCACGCTCGCCAGGATCAGCGCCACGCTGCCGATCTGAAAGCCCATGCCGTCGTTGGCGCCGCCGGGGTCGTCGGAATAGCCAAACCCCCAGAACGGGCTGAAGAACTGACCCCACTGCACAAAATGGTTGCGATAGTCGTAGGTGTTGGAGACATAGACCTGCTGCTCCAGCGTGGGGCCTTCGGCCAGGAGCGGCAGCAGAAAAGCGGCGGTGAGCAGCAGCGCGGCTGCCCCCGCGCCCGCGGCCAGCGCCGTCCGGCGCAGCAGGTCGCCGCGCAGGGGATGCCGCTTGGCCGCCAGCGCCAGGCGAAAGAGCGCAAAGAGCATCACCAGCGGGGTGAA
Source organism: Chloroflexota bacterium (assembly GCA_003577365.1). Taxonomy (GTDB): domain Bacteria; phylum Chloroflexota; class Anaerolineae; order Caldilineales; family Caldilineaceae; genus QEUY01. The sequence continues at coordinate 7,778 of QEUY01000230.1, forward strand.
GGAGAGCAGCGCAAAGGTATGGGTGAGCAGACAGCCCGCCAGGGCCAGCGCGGCCAGCGCCAGCCGCCGCGGCCAGCTCGGCGCGCTGCCCTCGGCGATCAGCCGGTCGAAAGCCAAAAAGACCCAGGGAAACCACGCCAAGAGCAAGGTATCGTTGAGCGCGGCGCGCACATAGATGTCGGCCAGGTGATAGGGGATGTAGACATAGAGCAGCCCGGCTACCAGCGCCGCGGGCCGTGTGTCCGGCTGCGTGCCGCGCGGCGCGCTTTTCTCCAGCCAGTCGCGCACCAGGACATACATGCCCCAGGCGCTGACCAGAAAGGCCACGGCCCAGGTGAGCTTGACTGCCAATGTATAGCCCGCGCCCAGCAGAACAAAGATCTCTGCTAGGTAGAAGCCCAGCGGAGCCTGGATCACAAAGGTGGGGTAGCCATAGCCCTGGATGTGGTGCATGGCCCAGCGCGGCCAGAGCGCGCCATCGCGCAGGCTGGCGTCGAACTGGAGCAGATAGAAGACGCTGTGCTGGCCGTCGTGGGCGTCGTAGAAGTAGCCCGGCATCGCCAAGGGCGCAAGGGCCGGCAACGTCAACAGCCAGAGCAGCAGCAGATAGGGGTCGAGCCGCCCCAATGTGCGGCGCAGCGCGCCGCGCAGGGCCGCGCCTGTGAACAGACGGCTGGGCAAAGTCGCCCAGATCATCAGTGGCAAGATCATCAACGGCAGGATTCTCATGGGGCCGGGGGTGCTGTCAGCAGGTCATGATGCAGCGTTTGAGCCATTGCCACCGGGGCCGACGCGCCCAGCGCGGCCACGACCGGAGCCAGCCCGCTGCGATCCCACCAGCGTACACGGTCGGGCAGGGGTGCGCGCTCCGGCCAGGGGCCGCTGATCAGAACCGGCTGCGGCCAGCCCGTCGGTGCGGCCTGGGCCGGGTCGGCATCGGTAAGGAAGACGAGCGGGTTGGGCCGGCCTTCCTCGGCCCAGACATGCATCCAGCGCTCGGCGCAGTAGAT
>QEUY01000231.1 GCA_003577365.1 Chloroflexota bacterium
GCAACTGAGCACCCAGCCTTCCTCGTGCAAAAAATATTCGCGAAAATCTGTGCCGCCCCCCAAAAAGCTGACGCGCAGCGGCGTCTGGGTGATGATCATCCACGGTCTCCTTTATGCTCGCGGCCTGTCCAACGCACCAGCGCGAGACGCCCAATCTCGCGCTCGGCCCACCCCACCGCTCCCCAGCCGCTTGCCTGCGGCGTTCGCGCCGCGCCGGCCAATCCCAACAGCAGCTCCAGGGCGCGTACGCTCAGGTGTGCCCAGTGGCGTGGGTAGAGCAGCCAGACGCGCGGCGAGTGGGCCGGCAGCCCGGCCTGGCGCGCCAGCTCCGGCCAGGCCGGAAAACAGATGCGCCGCACGACGGCCCACTTCTCGGCCCAGGTGGTGGTCAGATGCCAGCGGCCCACATTGGTCGACCATGGCCCCTCGCCGTCGTCGACCCAGCCAAGCACGCGCTGTTCAGCCCACTGCACCAGCCGGTCGTCGAAGCGGGCAGGCCGCAGCCGCGCCACCACTTCCGGCGGCACAGCCGCGGCCAACAGCCGCCGGGCCAAGAGCAGCGCCAGGTGGACATTGCGCTCGCAGCGCCAGGCGTGCGCCCTGGCGCAGACCGCTGCCCAGTCGATGCGCGCCCCCTGGCGTTCCACAACCTGCTGAATATCGCACAGACAGCGCAGACAGAAGCGGTCGCACACATGCTGAAAAGTCATATGGACGCACAGGTGCAGCAGCAGGTCCGCCGGGGATAAGGCGAGCGCGGCAGCCCCGGCCAGCCGCACCGGCTCGGCGCGCGCCCACAGCCCATCCATGTCGATCTGGAAGGGTGCGTCTTGGCTCACCAGCGCCCAGTGGATCTCCAGGTTCACCGGCAGTTCGGGGTGCGTATAGAGATCATGGTGCAGCAGGTGCGGTGCGTCAGTTGGGATCTCTTCAGGGCGATAGCCGAGCGCAGCCAGCAGGTCGCGCACCTGGCCGCGCGCCTCGGCGCGCACCAACAGGTCGATATCGCTCATCATGCGCAGCGCGGCGTCGCCATAGACGGCCTGCGCCAGATAGGCCCCTTTGAGGACGATGACCTCGACCCCGTGGGCGTGCAGGTGATCCAGCACGCCGCGCAACTGGCGGTAGAGGGCGAAGTTGCGCAGCGCGCTCTCCAGGCCATGGTCGCGCAGCCGCTGCATCACTGCTGCCGGCGCAGCCTTGCCTGCTGTCTGCTGCCGGAGCGCAGCGTAGACCAGCGGCCCGACGGCCAGGTCGGCGGCCTTGAGCGCCAGCCGCTGCCATTCTCGCGCCGGAGCCAGCGCGCAGCTCTCCTGCTGCCGGTGCGCCGCAGGTCGCAGCAGCTCCAACAGACAGGCGTCGACAGGGTCGTAGAGATCCCAATCCAGCGTCACGGAATACCTTTTCGAGGAGCCTTTTCGGGAAGGCGAAGTCTATAGCGTTGGTAAAACCGTCTGGCCGAGCGCGCCGCCGGGCATCGGCTTGCGCGCCGGCGGCGTGACCCTCGCCTCACCCGCCAGTTGGTCATGCCAAGCCTGGGCATACAGCCCGCCGCGCGCCAGCAGCGCCTCGTGCGTGCCCGATTCCACGATGCGCCCGCCGTCTAGCACACAGATCAAATCGGCGCGCATGGCGGTCATAAAACGGTGTGTGATCAACAAGGTGGTGCGCCCGGCGGCCAGCCGCCGCAACCGCTCAAACCAATCGACCTCGGTCCACAGGTCCATCAAGCTGGTCGGCTCGTCCAGCACCAGGAGCTGTCCCTGGCGATAGAAGGCACGCGCCAGCGCCAGCCGCTGCCATTCGCCGCCGCTCAACTGCACCCCTTCGGCAAAGAGCTTGCCCAGCAGCGTCTCATATTGGTGGGGAAGCTGCTCGGCAAAGGCATCCACGCCCGCGGCGTGCGCCGCGCGGCGGATGGCCGCGCGGTCCGGCGGGCGCGCCGGGTCGCCATAGGCAATGTTTTCGGCCACCGTCGCCACATAGGGCACAGGGAATTGGAACATGCAGCTCAACAGCCGGCGCAGATCCGCCAGGCGCATGCGCCGGAGATCGACGCCGTCGATCTCGATTCGTCCTCCCTCCGGGTCATAGAAGCGGCAGAGCAGCTTGACCAGCGTCGTTTTGCCTGCGCCGTTGAAGCCGACCAGCGCCGTGATCTTGCCGGCGGGCAATGTGAAGTTAAAGTTTTCAAAGACAGGGCGGCTGCTGCCGGGATAGCGGAAGGTGAGGTTGCGAAAGCACACTTCCCCCGCGGCCCGCGGCGAAGGCGGCACTGGGTCGGCGGCGTCGGTCACCTGCGGCTGCAACGCCAGAAACTCAAACAGATTCTGCAGATAGAGGGAATGGCGCTGGATTTGGCTGAGGCTGCCCGCCAGCCCTTGCAGCGCGGTTTGGCCGCGGCTCAAGGTCTGGTAAAACAGCACCAGGTCGCCCAGGCTCGCCAGCCCCAACAGCGCCTGCCGCAGCATCCAGAGCATCGCCCCAGCCGAGACCGCGGCCGCGGCCAGCCATGCGCCGAACTGGACCAGACTTTGGTCGCGCACCAGCCGCAGTTGCTCGCCGCGCAGCCGCTGGCGCAGGCCGCGGTAGCGTGCGATCAGGTGCGGCCCCAGGTCAAACAGGCGCAGTTCGGAGGCGACCGAGTCCACAGTCAGCAGGGTGTCGTCATATTGCAGCCGGCGGCGGTCGGCGGTGTGCGCCTGCCACCAGCGATGAAAGCGGCGGTTGGCGAGGGTCGCGCCCCAAAAACCGGGCAGCGCGGCCAGCGCCAGTGCCAGCGGCAGCCACAGCCCATAGGGGAGGATCAGGCTGCCCAGCGCCAGGGTGGCGATCCCGCTCTGCACCAGCCCGCCCAGGCTCTCCAGCAGCGCCGGCGGGCGGCTAGTCAGTTCCTTGGCCGCCTGATAGAGCCGGTCGTTGTACTCTGCCGACTCGAAGAAGGCCAGGTCGGCGCGGATCGCCTGCTGGTGGACCAGCCCGCGCAGATGATCCTGGATCAGCTCAGTCTGGGTCGCGCCGACCCAGGCCAGGGCGCTCTGCAGCGCCTGCTGCGCGGCCAGCGCCGCGGCCATCAAGAGCGCGATCGCCAGCGTCTGCCGCAACTGCCGGGGATCGCTGCCGCCCGCGGCGAGCAGCCCGACCAGGTGATCGGTCAACCGTTTGGTCAGGGCGACCACCACGGCGGGCATCAGCCCCAAGCCGGCGAGCAGCCCGAACCAAGCCAGCGTCCAGCGCGCCGACGCGCCCCAGACCAAGCGCAGCGTCTGGGCGATCAGCGCGGCGCGGTGGGGCGCGGCCTGCGCGCTCCCCGTGATCTGGTGCAGCAGCGTTTTCATCGGGATTCCGCCTCGCCCATCCCTGCCGGTTGCGGCTGCTGCTCCGGTGCAGCGGCTTGAACATAGGCCCAGACCGCATCCGCCACACGCGGCAGCGCGGCGAGCGCATACGGGCGTCCAAGCAAGCTCACGCGCGTGCCCCGCGCCAGCGCCACGCATTGGGCAAAGTGGCGGGTCTGAGCCTGCATCTGCTGCAGCACGTCTGTGCCAAAGCGGGCCGGATACCAGTGCGGCAGCAGCGCCAGCAGGGCTTGCTTTTCGTTTAAGGGCGTAATCTCGATCTGGGCGCTGTGCCGCATCACAAAGAGATGGCGCAGCGGCACAGGCCGCGGCGTTTGCTGGGATGCAACGGGCAGCCCCCGCTTCTCCACTTCGGGGCGCAGCCGTTTGAGCGCAGCGGGAGAGAGGCCAAGCTGGTGCAGCGCGTCCGGCCACAGCTTCATCTGGCAGAACCCCGGCAGCGCCAGCAGACCCGGACCCGCCACCGCCAGCAGGTCGTCGGCGACGAGGCGCGCGCCGCGCTGCTGCATCCCCATCGCCAGCGTAGATTTGCCCGCGCCTTTGTCGCCGAGAAAGCCCACGCCCTGCCCCTCCAGCGCCACGCTGCTGCCGTGCAGGACGGTTGCGCCGCGCTGGCAGAGCAGCAGGGCAAACGCGCTGCCCGTGACAAACAGCCCCAGCAGCCGCCCCGTCACCCCGCGCCGCGGCCAGATCTCGATCTCGCGGCCTGCGCGGATCACAAAGTGGCCGACATCGTCCCACGCCAGCATCACCTCGGCGGGCGAGGCTGTGATGGAACGCACGGCCCCCGCTGCAGCAGGGAGCGGCGCATCCGCGCCAGAATGGACGCGGATCACCACTTCAATAGGCTCCTGTTCAATAGGCTCCCGTCTAGAATCATGGGCAAGCCCGTGTCTGCGCGGCGCGTCCAGCCGGGCCGCGGGCAATTCAATGGCCGACTCGACCGCCAGCCCAAAGACAGTGTATTGGTGCATCGGTCTGTTATCGATGGGGCAAGAGCCTGGTAAAAGACCTGCGTGAACGCATGGCGTGATGGAAAGAGCCGGCGGCGCAAGCGTCAGCCGTGTTCGCCTGTGTTGCCGGCCGCAAGCAGGATGGCCCGCGAGCCTCTCCTTGCGGCTTGTTGCGGACTGCCTAGCTGCCCGTGCAGAGCCGGGACAGCGGCCCGAAGCGCGGACAGCCGTTGTTTACATCTGCACCGGTTTGGTCCTCGATGATCATCGACAGGATGTCTCCGCTGCCGGGCCAGATGACCGCCTGGGTGATCTCTTCGATTGCACCGTAGCGGCGAACGGTTGGGACCACATAGGGTTTAGGCTGGTGTTTTGCCATGGCATGACTCTCGGAGGATGGACTGCTACAGATTCCAATGAACACGCGCATCTCACCTGTACCGCCGGCTCTTTCCATCACGCGGTTGATATGCTCCATAGATCGCTTGCTATGCTGTTATGCTAGGTTGCTTGCGCCGCGCTGGAGCCAGAGCGCCAATGTGGCAGCTTGCCAGACCAGCATTTCATCCTGCCGGTTGCCCGAATGCCGGTAGCGCCGGTAGGCTTCGGTCAGTGCCGGCAGGTCGGCATAGGGCGCAAGCGCCCGGCGGCTATGCGCCATCACCTGGTCTAGCATGGCGGCATCCTGGCGGCGCAGCGCCTTGGTCACGGCTGCGCTGTTTTCGGCCTTGCCGCCGCGCAGCCGTACTGCTTCGGGCAGAATCCCCGCCAGCCCTTGGCGCACCATCGGCCGCGTCCAGCCGTCGATCAATTTGTGCGCGCCGGGCAGCGCATAGCAGAACTCGACCAGCCGCCGGTCGGCAAATGGGTGGCGGGTGTCGATGCCAAAGGCGCGGCCGGCATGGCTGCTCAACTCAAAGACGTGGGCCAGCAGCGGCGCTTCCAACAGCCGGGCATGCTCCTCTTGGGCGGAGGCAGGCGCGCGCCCGGTCTGCGCCGTATGGGCCGCCAGGCGTTCGGCCAGTTCGGTCTCCTGCCAAAGCCGCGCGCCGACGATGCTCGGCCTGCGGCTGAGCGCGCCCTGGCCGAAGGCGCGGCCCACGCGCGCGCGGTACTGTCGCGCCAGCGGGCGCAGCCCGTAATAGGCTACCATGCGCCGCCGTGACGCGTCGGTATAGGGCGACAGGGCGCGCACGGCGCGTGCCCAGGCCCGCCAGCGCCAGGCACAGGCCAAATCGCGCAGATAGGGTTCCCCATAGCGTTTCATCAGCCCATCCACCGTGTGATGGCCGCGTGTCTGTAGCTTGTGCGCCTGGTCAAAGAATTCGTCCCAGCGCCCGGCCCGCGCCAGTTCGGCCAGATAGGCGTCGCCGTGGTAGACGGCAGTGTCGCCGTCAATCCCGTCGAGCAGCAGCGTAGTTCCTTGGGCGTGCGCCGCCTGATAGAGCTGCCAGAGGATGTAGAAGGTCGGCGACGAGAACGGCTCGCCCGTCGCGGCCAACATATTGTCGATCTGCGCCAGCGGGCTTTGTGCCTCTACCGCTACAAAGCAAGGCTCGACGCCCCCTTGCTGCAGCGTTTCGGCGATATAGGCGCGCTCGTCACATTCCGGCGTCTGGTCAAAGATGGCAGAGTAGCTGCGCAGCACCTCTCCGCCCGGCTGTGCCAGAACGCGCGCCGTGCAGGCGACTGCGGTCGAATCCAGCCCGCCGCTGAGCAGCACGCCGACCGGCCCGCTTTCCGGCAGCCGGCAGGCGACCGCCTGCACAAAGAGGCGGCGAAAGGCGGCGGCGTATGCGTCCCCTGTAGCGGATGCGCCTGTTGCTGCCTGTATGCCTGTGGCGGCGGGGGGCAGCGGTGCGGCGTCCAATCTCCAGTAGCGCCGTATCGACGCCGCGCCCTGCGCGCCGACCTGCAGGCTGTGGGCCGGGGCCAGCCGTTTGACATCCTGGTAAAAGGTCGACGTTTTGTCGGCGACGACCACGGCCAGATGGAACCCGATGCGCACCTCGTCCAGCCGGTGCGCGACCTCTGGGCAGGCCAGCACGCTGTGCAGGTCGGAGGCAAAGACAAAGCACTGCGGCCCCAGGTGGTAATAGAGGGCGGCGATCAGCGCCGCATCGCTCATGGCGGCCAGCCGGGCCGCATCCAACCCCAGCCTGGCCCCGACCTCGTCCCGGTTGTCGATGCGCGCATCCGCCGCGATGGGATAGCCGGTGCCAGAGAAAGGCGCGGGCGCTGCCGCGCGGGTGGGCCGGCGCACGGCCAGCCCCACCGGCCCTGCCTGCCAGACCGAGAGCGGCCCGGCCATGGCGGAGGGCAGCGACGCCAACATCCGCTCCAGCAGCGCCGGGTCGGCGGCGCGACCGTCAAAGCGATAGATGCCGGCGATGGAGTTCATCAAGCTGGCCGTCCA
>QEUY01000232.1 GCA_003577365.1 Chloroflexota bacterium
GCTATGGGACAGCTTCTGGCGCGTGATGGGCATTGTCTTCTGGCCGGCCCTGCTGATCGGCGCAGGCTATCTGCTGCTGCGCTACACGGGCAAGGCGGAGTGGCAGTTCAACTGGCGCGGCACGGGCGAACGGATGAAGCAGTCCGTCAACGGCCACATGCCGACCAAAGAGGATGTGAAGCAAACCATGCGTCAGGCGCGCCAGCGCTTCCCGCTCAAGCGCAGCCGCACCGATCGCATCTTCATGGGCGTCTGCGGCGGCATCGGCCAGCGGCTGGGCATCGACGCCAACCTGGTACGCCTGGTGTGGGCCGCCTTCAGCGTGGGCAGCATCGGCATGGGCGTGCTGATCTATGTGCTCTTGGGTCTCTTGCTGCCCGAAGCACCGGTCACTGAACTCAGCCCTTACGGCGCAGAGCAAGACATCCAGGTGATCGACATCAGCACCACACGCGTCTAGACACAAAAGGCGACCAATCGCCGAATAAGCTAACGTGACCGGGGGCCGGCGCAGTTGCGCCGGCCCCCGATACATTCTCCCCGCTTTGGCAGCGCGTGCGCCGCGGCGTATAATCGGCTCAATTGATCATCTGAACCCAAGGAGCATGACAGTGGGAAAATCGGGCTATCTTCTCATCGGGGGGCTGGTCGGCGCGGCAGCAGGGCTGGTCTATACCTATCTGTTCGGTCCGGCGCGCGATACCGTCTTCGACGGGACCTATCGCTCGCGCTGGGATTGGGCGCAAGAGGAGGGGCAGCGCGCGGCCGTCGAGCAAGAAGCCGAACTGCGCCGCCAATTTGAACTGGCGAAGCTGCCCAAGCCTAAAGCAGGGGAGTAGGCAGAGAATTCCACCACAGAGAACGCTAAGCCCAGAAGAGAGGCAGTGCTGTCTCTGGTGGCTGTGCCAAGAGGTATTAGGATAGAGTCCGGCGGACTCTATCTCTAGCCCGTACGGACACGGTATACCGTGTCCGTACTCCCTATCCCCTGCTCCCTCACTGCTCTGGCCTTCGCGTCCTCGGCGACTTTGCGGTGAAATTTCTTCTCCTCTCCCCTTCTTCCTACGCAGGCAGCGCCACGCCCGACGCCTCCAGGTTGGCGATCAGCCCTTGGGCTTGCGCGTCGCTCAACTCGACAAAGGGCGGGCGCACATGCCGCCAATCCGCATCGCCGCGCAGGTGCGCCATAATTTGCTTGAGCGCCGGGATGGCGGGCAGGTCCTTGTAGACCTGGCGGAAACGGTTGACCTCTTCCTGCATCCCCTCTGCCTCCGGCGACTGCATCTGCTCATAGAGACGGCGCTGCAGCGGCGCGATCACATTGGCGACGGCGTTGATGCTGCCTGCACCGCCCAGACGCAAGGTCTGGAGCAAGAATCGCTCCGATCCGGTGAAGATGCCAAAGCCGGGGAAGGTGGTCAACAGCGCGTGCAGGTTGTTCCAATCGGCGGAGCTGTCCTTGATGCCGACCACGACGCCGGGATAGGCTTGGATCAACCGTTCGATCAGCGCCAAGCTAAACCCGACCTGCGACACCGGCGGGATGTGATAGAGATAGACCCGCAGCCGCGCATCGCCCACGCGCTCGATCACCTCGGCAAAGGCGCGGAACAGGCCGTCGTCGGTGATCGCCTTGTAATAGAAGGGCGGCAGCACCAGGACGCCGCTGCAGCCCAGCTTGACCGCATGTGCCGTCAGGCGCACGGTATCGGGAATGGCGCAGGCGCCCGTACCCGGCATCAACTGGGCGGCAGGGATACCGGCATCGATTAACTGCTCCAGCATCTCCATTCGTTCGTCAAGACCAAAGGAATTGGCTTCGCTGGTCGTGCCAAAGGGGCAGAGACCGTGGCAGCCGTTCTCCAACAGGCGGTGTGAGAACTCGATCCAGCGCGCCACATCGGGGCTGAGGTCGGCGCGTACGGGCGTCAAGGTCGGCGCAAAAATGCCGCGTAAAACCTGGGGGGAATCCGAACTCGATAGATGGTCACGCATGGGAAACCGTCCCTTCAAATCAGGTGGGAATGCCGGGCGGCATTCTTGCTTGGGCAAGAGTCAACGATGGGTCCAGGATAGGAGGAGGTTACGCCTGTGATGCGGGCACGCCGGCCATGCGTGCAGCGCAAGTGGCAGCGGCCCGGCGCGCCCCAGAGCCTGGTCCAACGTGGTGTGTGCAGCAGCCGTATACAGCTTGATTCTAGCCGCTTTGCCGCGCTGTGTCAACGCTCGGCCCGACTCCGCCGGGCGGGCTGTATAGCAAGCGCCTAGCAAAACTCTTGCGTTGTTTGCTATAATGCCCGTACTGCCGGCACTTGCTTTTGCATGCGTATCCATTTGGCACAGCATGCGTACGCTATATAGGTAGATAATCTCCCGTACGGTATATGGGATTGCAGGCAGATTGCCGTCCCGTCTAGCGTCGTTTATCCCCAGCGCCTATCACCGGTGAGGTACGGCCTCCAAGACCAAGCTGCGCTTGCCCATGACGAATTTGCTCGAATATCTTCTCACCCCCCCATCCTTTCCCGACCGCGACAAGACACGCATCGCGCGCTGGCTCTATCTCTTTAGCTGGAGCTTTATCGGGATGCTGGTGCTGCTCACCATTCCTATGTTCTCGCCGCTCTATCCTCTTGACGAGCAAGCCCGCATCACCTTCATCTATTTGCAACTCTTTATGCTTGTGCTCGTTGCCGGGGGTCTTATCCTTCTTAGGCGCGGCTATACCAACCTTGTTGCCTTTGTAATTTGTCTACTGGTCTATCTTGCCACGTTCTATTCGCATGCATTTGTTTTCAAGACCATCCATAGCCCTAGTATCGTCGGCTATTTTGTACTGATTCCAATAGCGGGTCTCTTTTTTGGGAGTCGTATCATGCTGCTGGCAGGGTTCCTTTCCGCTGGCACAGTTACAGTTACGTTTCTGCTGGAAATTTGGGGGGTATCAGTACCCCTCTCGGAAGTACAGTCAACGCTAGACGATCTGGGGTACATCCTCTTTTGTATGGTGTTGAACGTTGCACTCACACGTGCCCTGCTCTCCGACATGCAGGCCAGCGCCGACGAGGCACGCCGCACCGCGACAGACCTCAGCATCAGCAATCGGGAGTTAGAGGCGAATCAGATCCTGTTGCAGCAGGCACGCGACCAGTTAGAGCAGCGTGTCATTCAGCGCACCGCCGAACTAGCCGAGGCGAATGCACATCTCAAAGCAGAGATCAGCGAACGCCAGCAGAGCGAAAATCGCTTTCGCGGCCTGGCGGAGAACTCGCCCGACTTTATCTATATCTGGGATATCCCCAGCGGCGAGTGGCTCTATACCAACCGGCCTTTGCTGCTGAATCACTCGACAAAAGCCATTGCCAGCCTCGACGGCTACTCCGCCTATATTCACCCCGAGGACCGAGCCGCGGTTCACGCCCATTGGCATAGCGTGGCGCACGCCGACGAGAGCGCCGGCCAGATCGAGTACCGAGTGCTGGACCAAGCGGGAGAATGGCAGTGGATCCAGAGCCGTGAGACCGTTTTGGCACGCGACGAAGAGGGCCGGCCCCATCAGGTCTTGGCGAACCTGACGATTATTACCGAGCGCAAGCAAGTCGAACAAACGCTGCGCACGGCCAAGGAGATGGCCGAAGCCGCCACCCGCGCCAAAAGCGAATTCCTGGCCAACATGAGCCATGAGATCCGCACGCCCATGAACGGCGTCGTGGGCATGACAAGCCTGTTGTTGTCCACCCAGCTTTCGCCCGAGCAGCGCATCTATGTGGATACGATCCGGCTGAGCAGCGATTCCTTGCTCGCCATCCTCAACGACATTCTTGACCTCTCCAAAGCGGAGTTTGGCAAGCTGGGGCTTGAACGCCAACCGCTCGACGTGCGCCGCAGCGTCGAGGAAACCCTTGACCTGCTGGCGCCCAAAGCCGCCGAGAAGGGGCTGGAACTCTGCTTCTATGTCACGCCGGATGTGCCACAAAGCATCTGGGGCGACCCGATGCGGCTGCGCCAGATCCTGGTGAACCTGCTTTCGAATGCCATCAAATTTACCCAAGAGGGAGAGGTCTATCTCTTTGTCGAAGCCCGCACCGTCGAGGAGAAGCGGATCGAGGTCCATTTTGCCGTCCGTGATTCTGGGATCGGCATCGCCGCCGATCATCTGCAGGCGCTCTTCCAACCTTTCAGCCAAGTAGACACCTCCAACACGCGCAAGTATGGCGGCACAGGGCTGGGGCTGGCCATCAGCAAGCGGCTCACCGAACTGATGGGCGGCGAAATCTGGGCCGAAAGCCAGGAGATGGCCGGCTCCACGTTTCATTTCACTCTGGTCACCGACGTTGTGGAAGATACGCCTCGATCGGAGGACAGCGCGCAGACCGGCCTCTTGGCCGGACGGCACGCGCTGTTGATCGACGACAACCAAGCCAGCCGCATGATCCTCCAGCGCCATCTGGACGCCTGGGGGATCGAGGTGGCCGCCACGGCCCACGTCGACGAACTGCGCGCCTGGCTGCAGAGCGAGCTGACTTGGGATCTGCTGCTGGTCGACCTGCAGATGCCGGGGATCGATGGGTTGCAGCTTGCCATCACGGCGCGCCGTCTGCGCCCCGATCTCGACATCCTCTTGATGAAGACGATAGGCGACAGCCACATACGCGAACAGGCCGAGGCGTTGGGCATGCGGCTGATCTATAAACCGGTCAAGCCGCAGCAGCTTCTGAACGAATTGATCCTGTTGAGCGGCGGGCTGCCGGCTGCGCCCGAACCAACACTGCCCCCCCCGGATATCGATCTGGAGTTGGGAAGCCGCTACCCGCTCAAAATCCTCTTGGCCGAGGATAACCTGGTCAACCAGAAGGTGGCGTTGCGGATGCTCAAACGGCTCGGCTATGACGCCGATGTGGTTGCCAATGGGGCCGAAACCGTGGCTGCCTGTGAGCAGGTGAATTATGACGTGATCCTGATGGATGTGCAGATGCCGGAGATGGATGGCCTGGAGGCCACACGCCGCATCCGCGCCCATCACGCAGGGCGTCACATCCCGCCCTACATCATCGCCATGACCGCTGCGGCCATGCAGTTGGACAAAGAGGCCTGCCTCGAGGCAGGCATGAATGACTTTATCTCAAAACCCACGCGGGTGGAAAATCTGGCGGAATCGCTGGAACGCTACCTGCGTATCTATCGCCCAAGCCTTGCCAGCAGCTCGGGCAAGACACCCAAATCGGCCACTATCCCCTGATCGAGCGCATGCGCCTGCAGGGTGCGGTCCACTCGATAGGCTGTCATCCCCACAGCGCGCGCCCCGGCGACACAGGCTTCCTCGTCATCTAGAAACAGACACTCTTGCGGCTCCACCCCCAGACGCGCGGCGGCAATCTGATAGGCGCGCGGGGCAGGTTTGGCCGCGCCGATCACCGTGGCGGCGCAGGCAGCATCCACCAGATCGCCGACCCCCATCGCCGCCAGCGACGCTTCTAGGCTGGCCAATGAGAAGTTCGAGAGGACGCCGACCGCTAGACCGGCGCGGCGCGCCGCCAGCAGCGCGCCGCGCGTATCGGGAAAAGCGACGACATAGCGCGTATAGTCGAGACCCTGCAGATCGGCGCGCACCGCGCTGCCCAGCCCCAGGTCGTCGCACAGCGCGTCCCAAAACCCACGGAAGAACCGCATCTCTTCCGCATCCGAACGCGGGAACCCCACGTGCGAACCCCATGCTTCCCAGCGGTCGAAGATCTGCCAAAGCGAGAGAGGCACACGCGGGGTAAAGAAATGGGCGGCGCTCTCCAGATCAAAGCTGGAGAGCACCCCATCTCGATCGAAAATTACAGCGCAGATCGGCATCGACAGTCAGGCTTCCGGCGGGGGAGGGATAGGGGCAGGATACCAAAAGGGGCCGAGCCGCGTGCCGAGGCCGACGACCGGCGGCTGCTCCCAGGCGGCGCGATAGGCCAAGACCTGCTCGGCCCGGCCTGTCTTGTCAGCGCGCCAGGTGGGACGGATATAGGCGTAGTCGTATAAGACTGTGCGCAGCGTCCGCTCGTCGAGATCGAAGCCAAGGTGCTGCCGCCAATAACATTCGAGCTTGCCGATCAGCAGCGGCAGCACAATGGACTCATCCACTTGGGGCTTACCCGCCCCCAGATAGAGGGTCGCCGGGGGGATATCTTCTCCGTAGACGGCGCGCACCAGGTCGCGGCGCGACGTTAGCCCTTGTTGGCGCGCAATGCGCAAGATGCGCTCCCAGGCCAAGTCTACCTGCGAGACCACCGTAAACCAGAGTGTGGGGCCGGTTGCCGTGGCTGTAGCGGCGTACAGCCGTTCAGCCACCGGTGCGAGGTCGGGCCAGCTCTCCGTGCCCAACAGCCGCACGCGCCATCCCA
>QEUY01000233.1 GCA_003577365.1 Chloroflexota bacterium
GGGCCGCGCCGTCGCCCGGCTCGACGTCACCGTGGATGCCGCTAACCACGGTGCGCAGCGTTTTTATGCGCGCCATGGCTTCCGACCCCAACGGCGCTTCACGCTCTACGGCCGGGCCATGCTGCTCTATAGCCTGGACCTGGTTCCCCACGATTAGCGGGTCTACAGCTGCGATGAAGACGACCCTTTGGATTGCCGCGGGGGCGATATTGGGGGCCAATGCGCGCTATTGGGTGGGTATCTGGGCCGCAGCGCGCTTTGGCACCGGCCTTCCCTATGGCACGCTGATCGTCAACCTGGCCGGCAGCTTTTTGCTGGGTTTTCTAGTCGTGCTCGGCACCAGCCGTGTCGGGCTGCCCACGGAGATCCGTCTATTCCTGGCGGTGGGCTTTCTCGGTTCGTTTACTACCTTCTCATCCTACAGCGCCGAGACGCTGTTGCTTCAGGAAAGTGCGGGTACAACGCGGGCCTTGACCAACATTCTCGCCAACAATGGCGGCGGATTGATTGCAGCCTGGATCGGCGCGACACTGGCGCGTGCCCTGGGCTAGGCGGAGGGAGGCCATGCAAATCCAAGGCGAAGCCTATTGTGTCACGGTCTATATCGGCGAGAGCGATCGCCACCGTGGGCAGCCGCTCTATATGGCGCTGTTGGAACTGCTGAAGCGTGAAGGGGCCGCAGGGGCGACGGTCGTGCGCGGGCTGGCGGGCTTTGGGGCCAACAGTCGCATCCACACGGCCACAATCGTCACGCTCTCCAGTGACCTGCCCATCATCGTGCGCTGGGTAGACCAGAAGGAAAGGGTCGAGCGGCTATTGCCGGTGATCCAATCGATGGTACGCGGTGGGCTAATCACGCTGGAATCAGTCCAAGTTGTCTATTATGCGCCTCTGGACAGACAAGCGCCGTTGGAGGCCTCGGTACGCTCCATCATGCGTACCGAGGTTACAGCCGTCCACCCAGATACGCCACTCGGCGAAGTACTGACGCTGCTCTTGCAGCGCGGCTATCGCAGCGTGCCTGTGGTGGACGCAACACACCATGTGGTCGGCATCCTTACCGATGGGGATCTGCTACAGCGCGCCCATCTGTCGCTGCGCTTGGGGCTACAGCCGTTGCTCACGGCTGAAGCCCTGCGTAATCAACTGGCGGAACTTGAACGTCAAGACTTGCGCGTGGCTGCGGTGATGACGCAGCCGGTTATTACCGTGCGGGCCGATGATACTGTGCGCAAAGCCGCGAGCCTGATGGTCGAGCATGGACTAAAACGACTGCCCGCGGTCGACGCAGCGGGCACATTGGTGGGCTGGGTCAGCCGGCTCGACATCTTGCGCCGTGTTGCATATCACGCATCCGGAGAGAACGGGTCGCCCACACAGCCCGCCAAGGGCGCATCCGTTGCCGAACTGATGGACACCGCCGTACCCACAGTTGGGCCGGAGGCGACACAGGAAGAAGTGTTGGCCGCTATGGAGATGAGCCGCGGCCAGCGAGTAGTGGTCGTAGATGATCAGCGCCGAGTACTTGGGATTCTGACCGACGGCGATCTGCTGCAGCGCAGCGAACTGGGGAAGCAACCTGGATTCCTGGCGCGCTTGCGCGGCATCGTGTCAGGTGAAGCGAGTAGACCGAGAACTGCCGGCCAGATCAGCACGCCGGCCAAGGCTCTGATGACCACGCCTGTGGTCACTGTACAACTCGACACGCCGCTGATCGATGCGCTTGATCAGATGCTTTCGGCCCGGATCAAGCGGCTACCGGTGGTCGACGATCAAGGTCGATTGGTGGGGCTGTTGGGCCGGGCAAGCGTACTGCATGGACTGTTGGCGCAAGATAAACAAGTCGGCAGCGACTGAACGGCATCGCTTGATAGGCAGTTCTAGGCAGCCGGCGAGGCAGGCGCGGGCTTGCCGCGGCTTGGCTGGGGGTTGTCCTGGCCCGTGTCTTTGGCTAAATTTCACACCTTTTTGGCATGATCCAACGTATTAATAGATGCAAACTTATCCCCCGCGCGCATGACAGGCGGGGCGAACAGGTGTACAATAGGGACAAACTCTCTCGTCGCTCCTACCCCCTATTGCAGATGGCTGACTGAGATGGCCGGCAGCTCAATGACCCGGCCCCTGCACCTTTGGCTGCTCTCTCCCTATGACACAGGAAGCCATGCCGCCTGGGCGCAGGGCTATCACAACCACAGCCGCCACCGGATCACGCTTCTGACGATGGCGGGGCGGTTTTGGAAGTGGCGCATGCAAGGAGGGGCGCTGGAACTCGCCAGCCAGGCACGGCGGCTGTTGGCCGAAGAGTCACTCCCGGACGCGGTGCTGGCAACCGACATGGTGCATCTGCCGGCCTGGCTGGGGTTGATGCGTGCCGCACTGCCCGGGTCGGTCCCGGTCTTCTGCTATATGCACGAAAACCAGTTGACCTATCCCTGGCCGCCAAACGCAAAGCCCGACCTGGCCTATGCTCTGATCAACTGGTTGAGCCAAGTCGCGGCGGACGGCGTCTTTTTCAACAGCCGCTATCATCTGGAAAGTTGGTTTGACGAACTACCGAAACTGTTAAAGCATTACCCGGACTACAATCACCTGGAGTTGATC
Source organism: Chloroflexota bacterium (assembly GCA_003577365.1). Taxonomy (GTDB): domain Bacteria; phylum Chloroflexota; class Anaerolineae; order Caldilineales; family Caldilineaceae; genus QEUY01. The sequence continues at coordinate 2,605 of QEUY01000233.1, forward strand.
GAACAGGTGCGCCGGCGCAGCGAGGTGATGCCCGTGGGCATCCATGCCGCAGCGTTTGCAGGCGACGGCGTACAGCGTTCGGGGAACTCACAGCCGCCGTTGATCGTCTGGAATCAACGGTGGGAGTACGATAAGCGGCCCGACCGTTTTTTTGAGCTACTCTACCGGCTGCAGACAGCGCACGTACCCTTTCGGCTTGCCGTCGCCGGCGAGAACTTCCGTAACGCCCCGACGGAATTTGAAACCGCGCGCCACCGGCTGGCAGACCATATCGTGCATTGGGGCTATCTGCCCTCACGCGCCGCGTACATTGCCCTGTTGGCCCAGGCGGACTTGGTGATCAGCACGGCGGAACATGAATTTTTTGGCATCAGTGTGCTAGAGGCGATCGACGCCGGGGCCTTTCCACTGCTGCCCAACCGGCTGAGCTATCCGGAGTTGATCCCAGCCGAACTGCACCCGGCCTGTCTGTATGCAGATGAAGAAGACTTGGCGCAAAAGGCGAGCCGCTGGTTGACCCAGCCGCGCCCGGCGCCGGCATCGCTGCGCCAGCATATCGCCGAGCACTATGCTTGGCCGGTGGTGGCGCGCCTCTATGATGATCGAATTGCTGCTGCCGCAGCGCAAAAGCGGCCCTCGGCGGTATGGATGGAGAACGGCAAACGGCGTGGCCGCAGGCCGAATGGCCCTGACGGCCCTGACTAGATAGGCAGACGAAACGATGTTACGCCCTTATGTTCTGGCACATAATGACAAGTGGTTTGTATTTCTCGGTTGCACCTTAATTGCTCTGTGTACGTCCAAAGACGATGCGCTCGCCGTCCAGCGTGAATGGATCCGCCGCGGCCAAGAGTGGGATCAGATGGAGGATGCGCCGCTGGTGGCGACGCTGCCCGACCGCGCGCCTGTGGTGGCCGGCAACGGCCATGCCTAGCCGTGATTCATGACCGGCGCGCAGACCCGGCATATACGCCAATCAAAAAACGGGCCGGCAGGGGATCTCCTGCCGGCCCATCGACAGCCCTATTCTACTTTTCGATCGGGAGCCGGACGGCATTCCCCCATTCAGTCCATGACCCGTCGTAGTTGCGCACCTGCGGGTAGCCCAAGAGATAGGTGAGGACAAACCAGGTGTGGCTGCTGCGCTCGCCGATGCGGCAGTAGGCGATCACATCGTCGGATGGCCGAAGCCCTTGCTCACCTTCATAGATAGCGCGCAGCTCCTCGGCGCTCTTAAAGGTGCCGTCGGGGTTGGCGGCGCGTGCCCACGGCACGTTGCGCGCGCCGGGGATATGCCCGCCGCGCAGCGCCCCTTCTTGCGGATAGTCCGCCATATGCAGCAGTTCGCCGCGATACTCGCCGGGGCTGCGCACGTCGACCAGCGGCTTGGACGCGGCCTGGTGTTCTAGCACCTGTTCGCGATAGGCGCGGATCTTGCTGTCGTCGCGCGTGGGCACAGGGTACTCGGTGCGGCCATAGCTGGGGCGCTCCTTGGTCAGCTCGCGGCCTTCGGCGATCCACTTCTGCCGCCCGCCGTTCATCACCTTGGCGTTGGTGTGGCCGAAGAGTTGGAAGACCCAAAACGCATAGGTCGCCCACCAGTTGTTCTTGTCCCCATAAAAGACCACGGTGGTCTGTGGCGAGATGCCGTTGCGGCTCATCAACTCGGCAAACTGTTCGGCGCTGATGTAGTCGCGCACCAGCGGGTCGTTGAGATCACTGTGCCAGTCGATGTTAACCGCGCCCGGGATGTGGCCGGTGTCATAGAGCAGCACATCCTCGTTGCTTTCCACCAAGCGCACATTGGGGTCGTTCAGGTGCTGCGCCACCCAATCGGTGCTGACTAAAACATCGGGGTGTGCATAGGCTTCGCTCATCAGGTGTTCTCCTTGTTTCTCGTGAAATTGATCGCGATTGATCCTACATTGATCAGTTGTCGAGTGCCGGTACTCATAGACGGTAAAGCGTTGGAAGCAGAGCGGGCCGGGCGAGATCTGCGGATCGCCCGCCGCACAATGGCTGCCGCTTGTGTGTGGCCGTCGCGGCCACTGCGCCCCCGCAGGGGATGCCGCAGGCGACAGACGGCAAACAGCAATAAGCCCCGCAGCATGGCGCGCGGCCAACGCATTGCGGAACCAGACAATGCCGGCGTTCGGTTCAGACCTGGAACAGAAAACGGAACGTGTCAGGACGAGCCGGAGGCCGGCTTAGCTACACAAGCAGGGACAACAGGAGGAACAACAGCAGGGGTCGTCAAAGGGGAGGAATTGAACAGCGGATTGTTCAGATTGCTGAACAGACAGCGAAGTATGATACAAAGCAGGTAGCGAGCGCAATGCAGCCCCGCGCGGAGATAGGTACATCATGGTTCCTCTCAGGTGGTACAGCCTGTCGGGTCTGAACCAGTTGCCGGTCTAACCATGCGGTCCAGCACCCCAGGAGTATAGGAGACGGCTAGGGCTTTGTCAAGTTACCCGCTCAAATTTCCGGTTCCGGCTCTTAAGGAGAACTCCCCCATGCGGATGCGCTCTGCCTTGCTGTTCATACTGCTCTGGCTGCTCGCCCTGGCGGGGCCAGCCCACGCCCAGACGCCGCCGCAGCCACCGGCCCCGCCACCCACCACACCAGGCCGTACCACCCCCCGCGTGGCCGGGGCCGACTGCGCCCTGTGGGAGATCCCCGCAGCCTATGACACTGCCTATGATGCCGAATGCGGCTATGTGCGCGTGCCCGAACGCCGCGACGGCGCCGCGCAGCAGACGATCCAGATCGCCTATCTGCGCCTGCGGAGCGCGACCACGGAGCCTGCTCCACCGGTGATCTTCCTGGCGGGCGGGCCGGGCGATTCGGGCATCGACGGGCTGAGCAGCAGTGCGGGCTTGGTCAATGCGCTGCTCGCCACGCGCGATGTGGTCGCCCTCGACCAGCGCGGCACGGGCCACTCGATCCCCTCGCTCAACTGCATCGAATGGATCGACGCCGCCGCCGAACTCCCGCTGGAGGAGACATCGGCTGCCGAGTTGATCGGCTGTCGCGACTATTGGCGCGAGCAGGGCTATGATGTGGCGGCCTACACCACTGCCGAAAACGCCGCCGATGTGGTGGATGTCGCCGATGCCCTGGGCTATACGCAGGTGCTGTTGTTGGGCGAATCCTATGGAACCAAGCTGGCCCAGGTGATCATGCGCCGCTATCCCGACCGCGTGGTCGCCGCCGTGCTGGACGGCGCAGTGCCGGTAGAGCTAAATCAAGAGGTGGAGCAGCTCCCCAAGATGGCCTACGCCTTTGAGCGCGTCTTTGCGCTGTGCACCGCCGACCAAGCCTGCGCGGCCTATTATCCTAACCTGGGAGAACGCTTTTATGCGCTCGTCGCCCGGCTGGATGCCGAGCCGCTGGTCTTGACTGTGGGCGAGGGTGGCGGACGCCGCGAGGAGACGGTGCGCGGCATCGATCTGGTCACGGCGCTGTTCATCCACTTGATCCAGGGTTCGTATGCAGTGGCCGAGCTCCCCTATCGCGTCATGCAGTTGGAAAAAGGCGACACCGCCTATCTGGCTCAACTCTATGCGGAATGGGACTGGGTGGATCCACTGTGGGGCACGGGCATGAACCTCACGGTGCACTGCAGTGAGGAGATCATGCTGGCGAACGAGGCCGAGTACAACGCCGCTCTGGCCGCCTATCCTAGCTTGGAGGCGGCGCAGCGGAGCGCATCCCCCACCAAATATGCCGACCTGCTGGCGGGCTG
>QEUY01000234.1 GCA_003577365.1 Chloroflexota bacterium
GCAGGATCACAAAGCCATTGCCCGCCAGCGTGTTGACCATACGGCTGAGGGTATGCACATATTCGCGCGGGGAGGGCAGCGTGACGCTGCCGCCTTCGCCGTCCTCGACCGTCCATTCGGGGAAGAGGTCGCCCAGGAAGCGCCCGTCCGCGTAGATATGTTTCAGAATCCAGCCTTCGCCGGTGAACTTTTCCTCGTCGACGGTCTGGGTAAAGGGGTTGTGCCAGGCGACGCGGTAGAGGCCGCCGGGCCGCAGCACGCGGCTCACCTCGTGGATGACGGGGCGCACGTCGGGCACGAAGTTGATCGAGTAGGGCTGGTAGACGATGTCAAAGCTGTTGTCGGCAAAGGCAGAGAGGTCGCGCATGTCGCCGTGCACAAGGTTGAGCGTGATACCCAGGTGGGCCGCGGCCTGCCGGTCTTGTGCCAGTTGGGCGTCGGAGAGGTCGTAGACGGTGACCTCTGCGTCGAGCAGCGCAAAGGCGATGGACTGCTGGCCGCCGCCGCCGGCCAACACCAGCACTTGTTTACCGGCTACGTCGCCCAGCGTGCCGGTCGTGTCGAGCAGGGCGCGCGCCGATTCTGCGCTCAGGTCGAGCATGGGCTGCGAGTACATGACGCGTGCCTGGACGAGTGCGTTCCAGCGTTCGCGGTTGATGCGGCTGATTTCATCGTGCATTAGGGTCGATCTCCTGCAGAGAGATATCGAGACGAATCATCTGGTCAATTCTGTCGATCTGCGCGTAGATAGGCGCGTGAATCGCGTTGGGGACTTCTGCGCCGGCTGCGGCGATGGCCGGTTCTATGGCTTGCATGGCTGCGCTGATGCGGCGCAGGGCCGCAATCTGATGGAGAGCGGACTCCGTTGCATTTTCGTGTGTAATGGGCGCTGCCGGTTCGTAGGGCGGGGTGTCCAGCAGCGCGGCAATTGTATTGACCATGGGAACCAGCCTGCCGAGCATCGAATTGGCGACGTCGAGTTCGCGCCGCGCGATCTTCTTGGCGACAATGGGAACCATCGACCAAAAGAAAACGGTGTTGAAGGACAGGCGGACGTGTCTTTCGTCGGGCCTGTGCTCGCCGTAGGCCTGAGACCCGCGCGCAAAATCTATCGTGACCAGTTCGGGCGCGGGGGCCAGACCCATCCGGTCAATGATGACCCGGCCATCGCAGGGCAGGCGCGCCTGGTGCGCCGCTTGCCAATACCAGTCTACTTGATATAGCCCACCCTCGATCAGATAGTTTGCCATCAGGTATGCGCCCGGATCGGGTGCATTGCCCCACACCTCCAGTACCATGGCCGGCCGGTCTAGTTGTGTGATATAGCGGTGACGCTCGGCGACAAGTTGGTCGAGATGCCGGTCGTCCACCACCAGCCAAAGGTCGAAATCGCTGAGCGCGTCGGAGTTGCCGCGTGCATAGGAGCCAAACCACCAGGCCGCCGATAGACGGGAATCCTGGTGCAGCAAGGTTTCAAGCCGGTTGCGGAGCCTGGCTTGGCCCTGGATCCGCTGCTGGAGCCAAGCAGCGATCTCGGTCTGCGCGTTCATGGCAGGGGGAAGCGGGACACGGCGCTGGTGGTGGTGTCGCAGTACCAGAAATGGCCGTCCCAGATCGTCATGCCGTGCGGTTCGGGCGCGCCGGCGGGTAGCTCGATCTGGTCGAGCGTAGCGCCGGTCTTGGTGTCCAGACGATAGAAGGCGCGGTGGTTGGTTTCGACACACCAGAGGTCGCCATCCTGCCAGGCGAGGCCATGCGGGCGGCTGCCCGGCGCAGGGAACGAATGGACGACCCGAAAGCCGCCGGCAACGTCGACTTGATAGATCATGGCGGCGGGCGGGGTGGCGATCCAAAGCAGGCCGGCGCGCCATTCCAGCCCGTGCGCGCCGGTCTTGGCCGCGCCGGGCGTGTCATAGACGGCGAGGGTGGCGCCGGTCTGGGCATCGACGCGCAGAATCTTGCAGTTGTAGGTAGACGCGATCCAGAGGGCTGTGCCGTCGAAGGTGACGCCGCTGCCGCGGTCCGACTCGGTGGTCAGCGTGCGCAGCACCTCGCCTGTGTGACTGACGAGCTGGAGCAGATTGGTGTGCTGGTCAAGAATCCAGAACCCCTGGGCGGTGGCCTGCATGCCGTTGGGGTGGGGGCCTGGGGTCGAGAAGACGGTCTCAACGCTGGGCGTGCTGGACATGGGAGCGCTGTCCTTGGGGCGTGGCGCGGCGGCAGGTTGTGGGTGGGCAGGCGGCAGCGCCCCGCGCGGGACTGCCGCCTGCCAAAGTCTGCTCTGGTCGAACCTGTGCGACGGTCTAGCCGTGGCCGACGTAGATGGTCTTGATGCGGGTGTAGAACTCGATGGCTGCCTGGCCCTGTTCCTTGAAGGTGTTGGCGCTGGAATGTTTGAAGCCGCCAAAGGGCGCTTGCAGCGCCAGGCCGGTGGTCGGTTCGTTGATCTTGACTACGCCCGCCTCGATGCGGTTGGCAAACTGGAAAGCGCGCTGCAGGTTGTTGGTGACCACGCCGGCAGAAAGGCCAAAGCCGATGGCGTTGGCTTTTTCAACGGCGTCGTCGAAGTTCTTGGCGCGCAGGATGCCGATCACCGGCCCGAAGATTTCCTCTTGGGCGATGCGCATCTTGGGTTCGACAAAGTCGAAGACGGTCGGTTGAACAAAGTGACCGCCGTCGCGGGCCTGGCCGCCGCCGGCCAGCAGCTTGGCGCCCTCATCCTTGCCGACGCCGATATATTCCAGGTCGGTGCGGAGCTGGTCTTCGCTGACCGCAGGCCCCATCTGAACGCCCGGTTGCAGGCCGTCGCCCACCACCAGGTTGCGCGCCGCCTCGGTCAGCGCGGCGGCGAAGCGGTCGGCGATCTGCTCTTCGACGATCACGCGGCTGGTGGCGGTGCAGGCTTGGCCGGTGAGGCCAAAGCCGCCCGTCACGGCGAGCTTGACGGCCAGGTCCAGGTCGGCGTCGTTGAGCACCAGCATCGGGTTTTTGCCGCCCATCTCGAGCTGAACGCGGGTCATGTTCTTGATGGCTTTCTCATAGATGCCCGTGCCGACGCTGTAAGAGCCGGTGAAGCTGATGCCCTGTACATGCGGGCTGGAGACAAGCTCATCGCCCACGTTGCGCCCGGAGCCAGTGATGTAGTTGAGCACGCCTTTGGGCAGCCCGGCTTCGACCAGCGCCTCGACCAGGATCAGCCCGGATTGGGGCGCAAGCGAGGCGGGTTTAAAGACCACGGTGTTGCCGTAGACGAGCGCGGGGGCCATCTTCCAGGCGGGGATGGCGATCGGAAAGTTCCAAGGGGTGATCAGCGCGATGACGCCCAGCGGTTCGCGGCGGGTGTAGAGCAGCGAGCCGCTGGTGTTGCTGGGCAGCACGTCGCCGCCCATGCGCCAGCCTTCGCCGGCATAGAAACGCAGGATGTCGCGAGCGCGCGTCACTTCGCCGGTGGCTTCGGCGCGCGTCTTGCCTTCTTCGCGCGTGAGGATGGCGGCGTATTCGTCCATACGCGCTTCGACGATGCGGCTGGCTTTATCCAGAATCGCGCCGCGCGCCGGCGGCGGCATGTTGGCCCATCCGGCTGCTGCGGCGCGCGCGGCCTCGACGGCGCGGCGCGTGTCTTCCTTGGTGGCCGACGGGAAGCTGCCGATCACGTCACCCTTTTGGGCCGGGTTCTCTGTGGTAAAGGTGGCTCCGTCGGAGGCGTCCACCCATTCGCCGTCGATCAGGTTCTTAAACGCTTGCATGTCGCTCCTTTCTGGTCCGTTGGCCTGTTGTCTACATAGGCCATCATCGTACACCGCGCCGGTGCGCTGCTTGCGGTGTTCTGCTTACGGTGTTCCCCTGGCGGCGGTCTTTTGGCGCTGATCTCCTGCCGGGAGAAGTCGTTAGGCGACCTGGTTTTCCAACGAGTAGCCGCCGATCGAGATGCGTACGATGTCGCCCTGGGCCAAGGTAAAGTCGTCGGGCGGTACGATGCCCGTGCCGGTCATGAGGAAGGCCCCATGCGGGAAGTCGAGTTCGCGATAGAGGTAGCCGGCCAGTTCCTGCAAGGGCCGTTTCATCTTGCTGGTGCTGGTGTCGCCGCTGAAGACGATCTGGGCGGCGCGCTCGATCTGTAGTTGGATGGTCAGGTCGGCCATATCGGCCCCGGCGCACAGCCGGATGCCGGGGCCTACGGCGCAGGAGCCGGTGTAGGTCTTGGCCTGGGGCAGATAGAGCGGGTTTTCGCCTTCGATGTCGCGCGAAGACATGTCGTTGCCGATGGTGTAGCCGACGATCTCGCCAAAGGCGTTGATCACCAGCGTCAATTCCGGTTCGGGGACATTCCAGGTGGTGTCTTTGCGGATGCGCACGGGCTGGCCGCTGCCGGAGACGCGCCAGCCGATCGACTTAAAAAAGAGTTCAGGACGAGCGGCGTCATAGACTTTTTGATAGACGTCGGCAGTGGCCGATTCAGCTTCACGCGCCTCTCGGCTGCGCAGATAGGTGACGCCGCTGCCCCAGACCTCGAGCGACGGCTCGACCGGCGTAACCGGTGTGCCCTCTGCCGCCGCCATTTGGGGCATGGCCGCCAGGGCGGCGTTCATGACGTCGCTCGGCAGCGCCAGCAGCCCGGCGAGGGTGACGCCCGCCGGCAGCAAATTGCCATCGGCAGCCCAGCGTGACCCCTGGGCTGTGACATAACGAGTGAGATACATAGTACGCTCCGTCTAGCTGTGCGTTAAAAGATTCGTTTTGTTCGAGGTGGCCGGTTGCGCCTGCCGCGGCCCGGCAGGGCTAAGCGCCGTTTTGTGGGCCGGCGGTTGCGCGCCTAGCCTTGCTGCTGGCGGCGACGCCATTCGGCGTATTCCGCTTTGGTCTGTTCATTGGGCGGGTAGACGCCGAGGATGCTGGCGCCGCCTGCGATCTTTTGCTGGATAAACTCCTCCATCCGTTCCTGTTCATAGGCGTCGTGCGCCACTGCTTCGGCCATGGCCGCAGGGATGGCGACCACGCCTTCGCCGTCGCCGACCATCACGTCGCCGGGCATGACCAGCACGCCCGCACAGCCGATCGGCACGTTCATTTCGATGGGGTGATGGACGGCGAAGGAGGTCGTGGCATGGGGGGCGCGGATATAGGCAGGCAGGTTGATCAGCTTGAAGCCGGGCGTGTCGCGCAGCGCGCCGTCGGTGACCAGCCCGGCTGCGCCGCGCGCTTTGAGGCGGGTCGCCAAGATGTTGCCCAAGGTGGCAGCGCGGATGTCGCCGCGCGCGTCGATGACCAGGACGTCTTCCGGCCCAACGGCTTCGACCGCCAGGCGCTGGACATTGGTCGTGTTGTCGTAGAGCGTGTCCACCAGGTCTTCGCGCATGGGCACATAGCGCAAGGTGAAGGCGTAGCCCACCATGCGCAGATCGGGCAGCAGCGGGAACAGCCCTTGGAGGAAGGTGTTCTTCAGCCCGCGTTTCATCAACTGGCTGGTCAGGGTGGCGGTGGAGACGATATGCAATTTGGCAAATGCATCGGCGGAGAGTGTGAATGGTCGCTGCGTGTCGGCCATGTGGAGTCGGTTCCTCTTTGTGGCTGGCGTCCAGGCGCAGCGAGCCGCGCCTGGACAGTGGGCGGGCGGAGCCAGCCATCATTGTACCACAGGCGGCGGGGACTCCGGAGAAATGCCCCGCGGCCTGTGGTCAATGCGCCTGCATAGTGTCTCCGGCTAGGAGCCGAACAGGGTTCTACCCTACACGTTAGCTGTACTCGACAAAGCCGGTTTTGTTGCGCTCCACCCAGTCCCAGTTGATCGGCACGCCCAGGCCGGGACCTTGGGGGATGGGCACGTGACCTTGGCTGTCGATGGCGTCGAGCGCATCGCGGTAGTCGCCGGCGTAGAGGTGTTCGGGGTGGCTGGCCGGCGCTTTGGGGTGCAGCAGCCCCATTTCATAGTAGTTGGTGTTGCGGATGGCGGCCATGCATTGGCGTTGGGCGGGGCCGGGGCCATGAAATTCGATGTCGATGCCCAAGGCTTCGCAGGCATGGGCCAGTTTCATCACGCCGGTGATGCCGTCGTAGCCCACATCGCCGCGCACATAGTCGGTGGCGTCGGCGATGGCGAAGTCGATATGCGGTTCCAGCGAGCGAACGTGCTCGGTTTGCAGCAGCGGGGTGCGGATCAACTGGCGCAGCTTGCGGTGGGCGAATTGCGAAATGCCGCCGTCGCGATAGGGGTCTTCGTACCAGAAGAAGCGGTTTTCGTCGCAGGCCCAGCCGACTTTGACGGCGTCGCCAAAGGTGGTGTATTCGCAGGCGGGGTCGAGCATGAGGTCCATTTTGCCGCCGACGCGCTTGCCCACGGCATGCAC
>QEUY01000235.1 GCA_003577365.1 Chloroflexota bacterium
CAGGTGGTGGGCCATGTCAAGGCTGTGGACGGCGTGAACTTCTTTATCCGCCCCGGCGAAACGTTGGGGCTGGTGGGGGAGAGCGGCTGTGGCAAGACGACCACGGGCCGTGCCATCATCCGCGCCTATCAACCGACGGCGGGCGAGATCCTCTATCGCCGCAAGGATGGGACGGTGGTGGACCTGGTTGCGAAGAACAACCAAGAACTGAAGTACTATCACCGTGAGATCCGCATGATCTTTCAGGACCCGTTCTCGTCGCTGAACCCGCGCATGCCGGTGCTGGAGATCGTGGGCGAGCCGCTCAAGGTGAACGGGATCGCCAAGGGCAAAGAGATGGAGGATCGGGTGGCGACCTTGCTGCGCCGCGTGGGGCTGCGACCGGAGTATATGCGCCGCTATCCCCATGCCTTCAGCGGCGGCGAGCGCCAGCGCATCGGCATCGCCCGCGCCCTGGCACTCAACCCACGCCTGGTGCTCTGTGATGAGGCGGTGTCGGCGTTGGATGTGTCGGTGCGCGCCCAGATCCTCAACCTGCTGGAGGACCTACAGTCCGAGCTGGACCTGACCTATCTCTTTATCGCGCATGATCTAAGCGTGGTCGAGTATATCTGCGACCGGGTGGCGGTGATGTATGTGGGCAAGCTGGTGGAATTGGCCGCCACGGATGAACTCTATGCCAACCCGCAGCACCCCTACACCGAGGCGCTGCTGTCGGCTGTGCCGCAGCCCGACCCGGCGCTGCGCGCGCGCAAACAGCGGATTGTGCTGGAGGGGGAAGTGCCCGACCCGGCCAACCCGCCCAGCGGCTGCTTCTTCCACCCGCGCTGCCCCTACAGCGACGGCGCACGCTGTGTTAACGAGGAGCCGGCCTTGCGCGAGATCAGCCCCGACCACTATGCCGCCTGTCACTATTCCGAGACGCTGCATCTGCGTGGCGTCGTCGCCCCGGGTGTGGTGGCCTAGATGGAGGGCCGTTTGAACGAGCGTCCGCATGGGCTGCGCCAACTGGCGCCGCTCTATTTGGCCTGTTATCTGTTCTGGATCGTGTCGGGCGCGCTCACCGTGCTGACGATGTTGCAGATGCGCAACGCATTGCTGAGCCTCTTGCCCGTGATCGGCCCGTGGACCATGATCGGCGTGGATAAGTTCAGCTTTGTGCTGATGGGGCTGGCCGCGCTGGTGTGGGTTCTGTTTGTCGAACACTATCTGCGCACCGGGGTCGAGCGCGGCACATTGTGGCGGCGTGCGCTGGTGGTCGGCGGGGTACATGCCGCCGCGCTCGGCTTTGTCTATGCGCTGCAACTGCTCTTCTTTGCGCTATGGTAGCAGCGGGTACGCCGGAAAACGACGACCGGCGCGATTGGGTTGCGGTGTTGGAACGGATCGCACGGCCTGTGCTGGCTGCGGGCGCGGCGGGCGAGCTGCGCCGCCGGATGCCCGTCGAGGCGCGTCCTGGGCAGGAAGCGGTGCGCGCGGCCTATTCGCACCTGGAAGCGGTGGGCCGGCTGCTGTGCGGCATCGCACCCTGGCTGGAGTTGCAGGGGCTGAGCGGGCCGGAGGAGACGCTGCGCGCCGAGCTGGCTGCGCTGGCCCAAGCCACGCTGGCCCACAGTGTAGACCCTGCGTCGCCCGGCTTTCTCAACTTTGCCGACGGGGCGCAGCCGATCGTCGACGCCGCCTTTTTGGCGCAGGCCTTGCTGCGCGCCCCGCGTGCCCTGTGGGCGGAGTTGGACGGTACTGTCCACGCTAACGTCTGCGCGGCGCTGGCGGCGACGCGCACGCGCAAACCGCACTTCAACAACTGGCTGCTCTTCTCCGCCATCATCGAGGCCTTTTTGGCGCGGGCCGGCGTCTATTGGGACCCCATGCGTGTCGACTATGCCCTGCGCCAGCATATGCAGTGGTATGTGGGCGATGGCGTCTATGGCGATGGCCCGGAGTTTCACTGGGACTATTACAACAGCTTTGTGATCCAGCCGATGCTGGTGGATGTGCTGGCTGCGGTGGGCGACCGCCAGCCGGAGTGGGCCGCGCTGCGTGCGCCGGTGCTGGCGCGGGCGCAGCGCTATGCGGCGATCCAAGAGCGGCTGATCTCGCCCGAAGGGACCTTCCCGCCGATTGGCCGGTCGCTGGCCTATCGCTTCGGCGCATTTCAGGCGCTGGCGCAGATGGCGCTGCTCGATCATCTGCCGCCCGGTGTCGCGCCGGCGCAGGTGCGCTGCGCGCTGAGCGCCGTGATCCGGCGCATGGTCGCAGCGCCCGGCACGTTTGACGCCCAGGGCTGGCTGCGCATCGGCTTCGCCGGTCATCAGCCGGGGCTGGGCGAAGGCTATATCTCGACCGGCAGCCTTTATCTGTGTGCCGCCGGGCTGCTGCCCTTGGGGCTTGCCCCAGCGCATCGCTTCTGGCGCGACCCCGCACAACCCTGGAGCGCGCAGCGGATTTGGCAGGGCGAAGATCAGCCCTGTGATCATCATCTGACAAGCATCTGATAAGTTGAATCGCAGCCGAACCCAACAGGAGCAGAGCGATGCTCAGCCAACGCTTTTCCGAGCAGTTGTCCGACTATCTGCAGCCGCAGCAGGCGTTTTGCCCGCTGCCCAAGCTGACCAACCGTGCGGCGTGGGAAGGGCTACCCGCCAGTGTGCGCCAAGCACACATCGGCCGCGCCGAGGAGGCGCTGGGCTATGCGTGGCCCGCGCTGCCGGCCACGCTCTATCTGGAATATTCGCGCATCGGCAACCGCAGCAACTTTGAAGCGCCGCACTTCGCCCGCCGCCATACGCTGGCGACCCTAGTGCTGGCCGAGTGCATGGAGGCGCAGGGCCGTTTTCTCGACGATATGGTCAACGGCATCTGGGCGATCTGCGAGGAGTCGTCGTGGTGTATCCCGGCGCATATCCGCCACCAGCAGGCCGGTAACACGATGCCCGACACCGCTGAACCGATTGTAGACCTCTTTGCGGCAGAGACCAGCGCCCTATTGGCTTGGACCGTCTATCTGCTGGGCGACCGGCTGGACAGCGTGTCGCCTGTGGTGCTGCCGCGTATGGCGCGCGAGATCCAGACCCGCATTTTGGAGCCGGCGTTGGCGCGCGACGATCTCTGGTGGATGGGGTTTGTCGACGACCGGGGCCGGCGGGTGAACAACTGGAACCCATGGATCTGCTCGAACTGGCTGGCTTCGGTGCTGATCATGGAGGCGGACGAGGCGCGGCGTGTGGCCGCGGTGACCAAGATCCTGCGCACGCTGGATAACTTCATCGACCCCTATCCGCGCGACGGCGGCTGCGATGAGGGGCCGAACTATTGGGGGCGCGCCGGCGCATCACTCTTCGACAATCTGGAACTGCTCTATGCCGCCACGGACGGCTGGATCGACGTGTATGCCGAGCCGCTGGTGCGCGAGATTGGCCGCTTTATCTACCGCGCCCATATCGCCGGGGATTATTATCTCAACTTCGCCGACGCCTCGGCCATTGTCCAGCCGGAGGCGCTGCTGGTCTATCGCTATGGGCAGCGCATCGAAGACGCGGCGATGGTCTCGTTTGGGCGCTGGCTGGCCGAGCGCCAGCAGATGATGGAGACGGGCATCTTGCAGGGGACGGGGCGCGTGCCGCCGAGCCTGGGCCGGGCGCTGCCTGACCTGCTCGTCCTGGCCGATGCCTTTGCCCAACCGGGCCATGCGCCGCTGCTGCGCGACGTGTGGTTGGACGAGATCGAGGTGATGGCCGCGCGCGATCTGGAGGGCAGCAGCGATGGCTTTTATCTGGCGGCCAAGGGCGGCACCAACGACGAAAGCCACAATCATAACGACATCGGCAATTTCGTGGTCTATGTGGACGGCAAGCCGGTGATCGTGGACGCGGGCGTGGAGACCTATTCGGCCAAGACCTTTGGCCCGAATCGCTATGACATCTGGACGATGCAGTCGGCCTATCACAGCCTGCTGCCTACGGTGGACGGTGTGCAGCAGCAGCCGGGGCCGCAGTATGCGGCGCGTGCGGTCAGCTATGCCGCCGACGGCGGGCGCGCCGCCTTGACGCTGGAGATCGCCGCGGCCTATCCGCCAGACGCGCAGATCGGTTCTTGGCAGCGCACGGTGGCGCTGGCGCGCGGCGAAGGGGTGGATGTGCGCGACCGCTATCAACTGACCGGCCCGGCGCGGACGGTGACGCTGAGCCTGCTCTCGCCCTGCCGCGTGGTGACGGACACTCCAGGCCGGGTCGAGTTTCACCCGGCGGCGTTTGCCAATGATCGCGTGGCGGGCGAGGGGGTCTTTGTCTATGACGCGGGGCAGTTCCGCGTGACGACCGAGACGGTGCCGATCACCGACGCGCGCATGGGGCCGGTGTGGGGCGACCATCTGACGCGGGTGGTCTTGACGGCAGAGAACCCGGCGCTGCAAGGGGAATGGTCGTTTGGCGTGCGGCGTCTCTAGTGGGGGGAGCTCAACCGGGGCCGGTGTGTGTCGAGCACCGGCCCTTTTTTGTTCTATCCTTCGGTGCGGAGGCGGGGATTGGCGACCTCGTCGAAACCCAGATGCACCAGGTAGAGCGACAGAAAGAGGATCATCAGCACGATGACCGGGGTGGCCCACCACCACCAGAGGTTTTGCAGGATCGCCCCATAGTTGAGCGCCCAGAAGATCATCATGCCCAGCGTCATCTCTCGTTGAGGCCCCAGCCCCAGGATTGACAGACCTGATTCGGCGAGCACGGCGGAGATAAAGGCGTTGACAAAGTTGGCCCCCAGCCAGGGCAGCATGTGCGGCATCAGTTCGATGACGATGATCTCCATGCCGACCATACCGGACATGCGCGCCACCTCGACAAAGCCGCGCTCCTTGAGGCTCAAGACCTGGGCGCGCACCTGGCGGGCGGGCCAGGCCCAGGCAAAGATGCCGATGATCAGCGCCATGGCGGTGACGCTGACGCCGCGCACCAACGAGGCGATCAGGATCAGAAAGAGCAGCGAGGGCACCGATAGAAAGACGTCGATCAGCACGCGCAGGATCGCATCCACCCAGCCGCCAAAGTAGCCGCTGGCAAAGCCGATCAGCGCGCCGAGCAGCGTGCCCACGGTGGCGGCGATCAGCCCGACCTGGATCGAGTTGGGGATGGCCTCGGTCAGCTGTACGCCGATGCTGCGGCCCAGCGAGTCGGTGCCGAACCAGACCTCGGCGCTGGGCGCTCGGCGGGGCAAGAACGCCCCGGCGCGGCGCATACTAGGGTCAATCGAGAGCGATGCAAAGAGCGCGGCGAGCAGCATGGCAAGGAAGAGCGCCATTCCGATCGTGAAGCGGCGGTTGCGTACCAGCCGGGCAAGGAACCCTTGGGGGGGGCGCTGGCTGGCGGCGACTTGGCCCTGCAAAGGCATGACAGCCATGACGATTTAGCTCCTTGCCGATTGGTAACGGATGCGGGGGTCGATCAGAGGATAGAGGCTGTCCACCGCGAAATTGGCGACCGCCACGGCGATGATGATCAGCAGCACGCCGCCTTGGATCACGGGATAGTCCAGCCCTTTGATCGAGTTGAAGATCAGCCAGCCGATCCCCGGATAGGCGAAGATGACTTCGGTGATGAGCGCGCCGCCGGCGATGTGCCCCATGGAGATGGCAAGCCCGGTGGCCTGGGGCAGCAGGGCGTTGCGGAAGGCATAGCCCCAGAGGATGCGCCGTTCTTTGATCCCCATGGCCTCCGCATTGAGGATATAGTCTTCACCCTTTAGACCGGTGATGAGGCTGCGCATGCTGAGAAACCACCAGCCGAGCGAGACGAGCACGATGCTCATAGCGGGCAGGAAGGCGTGGTGCAGCAGGTCGGCAAAAAAGGCCCAGTTCCAGCCGGGTTTCATGCCCAATGAGAGCGCGCCGGAGATCGGGAAGATGGGCCAGAAAAAGGCGAAGAGAAAGACCAGGATAATGGCAAGGATATAATAGGGCGTCGTATAGAGCACCAGCGCGATGGGGACGAGGATGCGCGAGACCAGGGACTTGCTGCCGCGCCACCCGGCAATCGCCCCCATGACCGTGCCGAGCAGCCAGCTAACGAGGGTCGTCACCGTCAGCAGCCCGATGGTCCAGGGGAGTGCGGCGCTCAGCAGGGTGCTGACTTCCGACGGAAAGGTCGACATCGAATAGCCGAGGTTGCCGCGCAGCAGTTCGCGCCAGAAGCGAAGGTACTGGACCCACAGGCTTTGATCCAGCCCAAAGATGCGTTCATATTCGGCGACCAGTTCGGGCGCGCCGGCACTGCCGCCCATCTGCGCCATATTGAGAAAGACCGCGCCCAACGGGTTGCCCGGCACCATGCGCGGCACAAAGAAG
>QEUY01000236.1 GCA_003577365.1 Chloroflexota bacterium
GGCGCGCGGGGTGGTGATCGGCATGGAGCCGCACTACGCCAACCTGATCAACACACCCGAAAAGGTGCTGGAACTGCTGCGCCTGGTCGATTCGCCCAATCTGCGCGTCACCTTTGACATCAGCCATTTCAACATCCAGGGCTATTCTATCGAGCAATCGGTGGCGGCAATGGCTCCGGTGACCGTCTTCGCCCATATCAAGGACGAGCGCGGGCTGGTGCCTGATTTCGACTTTTTGATCCCCGGCGAGGGGGTCTTTGACTGTGTGACCTATCTCAAGGAGATGGCGCGCCATCACTACACAGGCTATATCATGCCGGAGATCAGCATCTTTGTGCAGCGCCGCCCGGACTATGACGCGCTGGCTGCGGCGACGCAGAGCGCCGCGGTGCTGAACCGAGCCTATGCCGCCGCCGGCATGCCGCGGCACTGATTTGACATAACATGAGGAGCTAGGAGGACTGGATGGAGGCACGACCCGTCGGATATCAAGCCACGCCCCCCGCCGTGGACTATGCCGAGCTAGACGCCGAGCAAGGGCTGCACATGTATGAGCAGATGTGCAAGATCCGCGCCTTTGAAGAGACGTCCAATGAACTCTACACGTCGGCGCGCATGCCCGGCCTGACCCATCTCTACATCGGCGAGGAAGCCGTGGCAGTGGGGGTGTGTGAGGCGCTGCGCACCGACGATTACATCACCAGCACGCATCGCGGCCACGGCCACTGCCTTGCCAAGGGCGCAGAGTTGGACCGCATGTTTGCCGAACTGCTGGGTAAAGCCGCCGGCTACTGCCGTGGCAAGGGCGGCTCGATGCACATCGCCGACCAGGACACGGGCAACCTGGGGGCCAACGCCATCGTCGGCGGCAGCGCGGGCATCGCCACCGGCGCGGGGCTATCGATCAAGATGCGCCGCAGCGACCAGGTGGCAGTCTGCTTTTTTGGCGACGGCGCGTTGGGCCAGGGGTTGTTCTATGAATCGGCAAACATGGCGCAGCTGTGGAAGCTGCCGGTGATCTATGTGTGTGAGAACAACCAATACAACGAGTATACACACAACAGCGAGACCGCCGCGGGCACGCTCTTGGGCCGCGCCCAGGCGTTTGGCATCCACGCCGAGGAGGTCGACGGGCAAGATGTGCGCGCTGTCTATTCGGTGATGGCGCGGCTGGTGGCGCGGGCGCGCCGCGGCGAAGGGCCGGCCTTCCTGCTCTGCCATACCTACCGCTTCCGCGGCCATCATGTGGGCGATATCGACCGCACCTACTACCGCTCGAAGGCGGAAGAAGCCTGGTGGAAGGAGGAGCGCGACCCGCTGCGCGTGCTGGAAGAATGGCTCACCGGCGAGCAAGCGGTCGATCGATCCGTCTTGGAGGCGATCGACCGCGCGGTGCGTGCCGAGGTTGAAGCGGCTGTGAACTTTGCGCTCAGCGCCCCGTACCCCGATCCTGCCGAGGTGGATACGCATGTCTACGCCTAACGCCCAGTTCAGCCTGGCGGTACACAACCCTAACGCTCGCGAGCTGACCTTTGCCGAGGCGATCCGCGAGGCGATCGCCGAAGAGATGCGCCGCGACGCTCGCGTCTTTGTGATCGGCGAGGACGTAGCTGAGGCGGGCACTGTCTTTAAGGTGCTCAAGGGGATGGTCGAGGAGTTTGGCCCCGAGCGCATTTTGGATTCGCCCATCTCCGAGGCCGGCATTGCCGGGCTGGGCGTGGGCGCGGCGATGACGGGGATGCGGCCCATTGTGGACATCATGTTCGGCGATTTTATCACGCTGACCATGGACCAGATGGTCAATCAGGCGGCCAAGACGCACTATATGTCGGGCGGCAAGCTCAAGGTGCCGATGGTGCTGCGCACGACTTTAGGGGCTACGCGGCGTTCGGCGGCGCAGCATTCGCAGTCGCTGCACGCTTGGTTCAGCCATGTGCCGGGTCTGAAGGTGGTGATCCCCTCTACCCCCTATGATGCCAAGGGGCTGATGAAGAGCGCCATCCGCGATGACAACCCGGTGGCGATCTTCGAAGACAAGATGCTCTACCAGTTCAAAGGGCCGGTGCCGGCGGGCGAATATACGATCCCCTTGGGCGTGGCGGACATCAAACGCAGCGGCGAAGACCTGACCGTGGTGGCGACGAGCAGCATGGTGCAGGTGGCGCTGCAGGCCGCCGAGCAACTGGCCGAGATCGGCATCAGCGCCGAGGTGGTAGACCCGCGCACGACCGCGCCGCTGGACAAGATCACGTTGATCGAGTCCGCCAAAAAGACCAGCCGCGCCTTGATCGTGGACGAAGGCTATCATTCCTACGGCGTCACTGCCGAGATCGCCTCGGTGATCGCCGACGGCGCGTTTTACTACCTGGATGCGCCGGTCAAACGGCTGGGCGCGATGGATGTGCCTGTGCCCTTCTCGCCTGTGCTGGAGGATTTGACGGTCCCCACGCCGGCGCGCGTGGTCGAGATCGCCAAGAGCCTCTGCGGGCGAAGCTAATATCAACCGCAAAGATCGCAAAGCACGCAAAGGCTAGGAGGGAGAAGCGGGGCGTACGGACACGATATATCGTGTCCGTACGGGATATCGTGTCCGTACGGGATATCGTGTCCGTACGGGGTATTGTCCGTAGCTTCTACTTTCTGCTCCGAACTTTGCGACTTTGCGGTGAATTTTTCGGACGAGGAACCAGGGAGATGGCTAAGGAAGTCTACATGCCCGCGCTGGGCATGAACCAGGAGACGGGCACGCTGCTGCGCTGGCTGAAGGCCGAGGGCGAGCCGGTGCAGAAGGGCGAGCCGTTGATGGAAGTTGCAACCGACAAGACCGATGTGGAGATCGAAGCGCCCGCGTCGGGCATCCTGCGCGCCGTGACCGCGGCGGAGGGGGAGGATGTGCCGGTCGGCCAGGTGATCGCGCTGATCGCCGCGCCCGACGAGGTGATTGCTGCGCCCCCTGTCGCCCCGCTTGCACCGGCAGAACAGGCCGCGCCTGCCCGGCCTACCCCGATCCTGCCGCCGCGCCAGCCCGCCGCGCGAGAGTCTGCGGCGCGGCGCGGCGAGCCGTCGGTCAGCCCGCTGGCGGCGCGCATCGCGGCCGAGCATGGCGTGGACCTGGCCGCGGTGACGCCCACGGGCAGCCGCATCCAAAAAGAAGATGTGCTGGCCTATCTGGCCGCCCAACCTGCTTCGGCGGAGGGGCGCGTGCTGGCCTCGCCCAAGGCGCGGCGGCTGGCGGCAGAGGCCGGGGTGGAGCTGGCGGGCATTGCCGGCAGCGGGCCAGACGGCGCAGTCTTGGCGGCGGATGTGCTGGCGGCCGCGCCTGCCCCTGCACCGGTGCGGGCCGCAGCGGGCACGGCTGTGCCGGGTGAGAGCGTACCGATGTCGCGCATGTGGAAGGTGATGGCCGAGCGGCTGTCCGAAAGCTGGGCGACCGTCCCGCATTTCTTCCTGGCGCGCGAGGTGGACGCAAGCGCGCTGATGGCCTGGCGCGAGGCGGCGCAGTCGCGCAGTGAGGCCAAGATCACCTACACCGACCTGCTGGTCAAGGTGGTGGCAGGCGCGCTGCGCCGTCACCCGCGGCTCAATGCGAGTTGGCAGAACAACGGCATCACGGCCAATGCGGAGGTGCATATCGGCATCGCCGTGGCCGTGGACGACGGGCTGCTGGTGCCGGTGATCCGCTACGCGGACCAGATCGGGCTGGGGGAGATCGCGGGCGCGCGCGCCGATCTGGTGGCGCGGGCGCAGGCGGGCAGGCTCGCACCCGACGACCTGCAGGGCGGCACCTTTACGATCAGCAACCTGGGTATGTTCGGCGTGGATCACTTCAGCGCCATTGTCAACCCGCCGCAGGCCGCGATCCTGGCCGTAGGCCGCATCTTGGATAAGGTTGTGCCGGTGAACGGGCAGCCGAGCGTGCGTCCGATGTTGGGGTTGAACCTCTCTGCCGACCATCGCGTGGTGGATGGCGCACGCGCCGCGCGCTTCTTGGAAAGTGTGGCGGCGGCTATCGAAGATCCGCTGCGCTTGCTCGACTAGC
Source organism: Chloroflexota bacterium (assembly GCA_003577365.1). Taxonomy (GTDB): domain Bacteria; phylum Chloroflexota; class Anaerolineae; order Caldilineales; family Caldilineaceae; genus QEUY01. The sequence continues at coordinate 4,040 of QEUY01000236.1, forward strand.
GCGGCCTCGGCATGGCCTGGCCGGCGGGGGTCATCTATTGGGTAGGGTTGGCGCTGGTGGCGGCGACAATTGTGGGCGTCGCGGTGGGGCGTTTTCCGTACCTGCGCATGAACCGCGCCACGATCGCGTTCACCGGCGCGACGCTGCTGATTGTGATCGGCGCGATCTCGTTGGACCAGGCCTATGCGGCGCTGGACCTCGACACGCTGACCCTGCTCTTTGCCATGATGATCCTCAACACCAACCTGCGCCGCGCCGGTTTTTTTCAACTGGTGGGCAATTGGGTGGTGCATTGGGCGCATTCCCCGCGCCAACTGCTGGCGCTGCTCATCCTTGCGTCCGGTCTGCTCTCGGCAGTGTTTCTGAACGATACGATTGTGCTGGTCTTTACGCCGCTGGTGCTGGACATTTGCGCCATGGTCTCGCGTCGCCCTATTCCCTATCTGGTGGCGCTGGCGACCGCGGCCAACATCGGCTCGGCAGCGACGATCACCGGCAACCCGCAGAACATGATCATCGGCGTGGCGTCGGGCATCCCCTTTGCCCATTTCACGGCGCTGCTCGGCCCCGCCGCACTGGCGGGCATGGGCGTGATCTGGGGAGTGATCGTGCTGGTCTACCGTGACCAGTTTGCGCGCGGCCGGCTGGCCAAGACGCCGGAGGTAGCGGCGCAGCCGGAGCGGCGGCTGCTGGGCAAGAGCCTGGCCGCGGCCGCGGTGATGGTCGTGGGGCTGCTGGTGGGGATGGAGATCCCCTTGGCGGCGCTGGCCGCAGCCGCGATCCTGCTTATCAGCCGGCGTATGGAGCCGGAGACAGTCTTCCGCGAAGTGGACTGGTCGCTGCTGGTCTTTTTCGCCGGGCTGTTTATCGTGACCGGTTCGTTGGAGACCTTGGGCGCGAGCGAGCAACTGTTCGCCGTGCTGCAGCCCCTGGCCGAACGCGGCATCGTGGCGCTGACGGTCACAGGGGTGATCTTGAGCAACCTGATCTCGAATGTGCCCGCCGTGCTGCTCTTTCGGCCCTTTGTGCCAAGCTTTCCCGCGCCGACCGCAGCTTGGTTGACGCTGGCGTTGGCGACCACCTTTGCGGGCAATCTGACGCTGCTGGGTTCGGTCGCCAACCTGATCGTGGCCGAGATCGCGGCGCGGCGCCATGTCTATCTTACCTTTGGCGAATATCTGCGCGCCGGGGTCTTGATCACGCTGATCAGCCTGAGCTTGGGGGTGGCGTGGCTGGCGCTGGTTTTATCATGATGGTCTTGTGAGAAGGGAATGGCTGTATGAAACTGAGTTGCCTGCCGGTCTCGCTCTATCCCGAGTTGAGCGCAGGTCGTTGGAGCTTGGCCGATTGGTTTCGCTTTGCCGCTGAATTGGGGCTGGACGGCGCCGATGTGAGCGTGGTGCATCTGGGCGGCACGGAGACCGCACACCTGCGCGGCCTGCGCAGTCTGGCGACGGACGCGGGCGTGCAGATCGCCATGCTGGTCAGCTATGCAGACTTTACCCATCCCGACGCCGCCGAGCGCGTGCGCCAGGTGGATGGCATCCGGCGCTATATCGCCGTCGCGCAGGAGTTGGGGGCGGAGTTTATCCGCGTCACGGCGGGCCAGGCGCATCCTGGGCTGGAGCGCGCCGCCGCGCTGGAGTGGGCCGTAAGCGGGCTGACTGCCTGTTTGGATGAGGCGGCGCAGGCGGGGATCACCCTGGCCTATGAGAACCACACCAAAGGCTATGCCTGGACATATAATGACTTCTCGCAGCCGGCGTCGATCTTTCTGGAGATCGTGGCGCGCACCGAGGGGACGGGGCTGCGCATCCTGTATGACACGGCCAACACGCTGGCGGCAGGCGACGACCCGCTGGCGGTACTGGAGGCGGTCAAGCATCGGGTGGCGGTGATCCACACCAACGACATCGCGCGGGCCGGGTTTTTTGAGCCAGTCGTGCTGGGCGAAGGCGTTGCGCCGATCATCCCCATCTACCGCACGTTGATCGAGACCGGTTTTGATGGGTGGGTGAGCGTGGAGGAGGCGGGCAAACAGGGACCGGGCGGCTTCCGCAGGGCGATCCCCTATGCCGATTGGGCCTGGGTGCAGGCCGGTGGGCAGCCGCGTTCGGCGCGGATGACTTCCATCCTATAGTTTCACATCGGGTGTAGATTGGTTGAGCATAACGGAGGAACTCCATGACGAAATTCGAGGGGGCCTGGCCTGCGCTGGCGACGCCTTTTACATCGGGCGGCGAAGTCAATCTCGCGTCGCTGCGCGG
>QEUY01000237.1 GCA_003577365.1 Chloroflexota bacterium
CGTCCTGGGGGATATAGGTGATGTCGACGCCCCAGCGTTTGCCGTTGCCCACCGCCTGGCGGATCTCCTCGCCGGTGTCGCCGATCACGATGCCGATCTTGTCGATGCTCGCATCGCGGATCGCTTCGATCACACGGAAGAGCACCGGCTTGTTGGCGACGGGCATCAACTGTTTGGCGCGGGTGAAGGTAAAGGGCTTGAGACGTGTCCCCTTGCCCCCGCTCAGGATCAAACCTTTCATGGTTCCTCCGGGCCGGTAATAAAAGACTCAGCGATAGTAGCCCGACATCGTCACGGCGCGTTCGGCGTTGAGCAGCACCGCGCCGACCAAGCGCGCATGCACCTTGTCCAACACGGTCTTGGCCGCCTGGGCATGGTCGCGCTTGGTGCTGCCGGCGTTGATCAGCAGCACGACGCCGTCCACCTTGCCCGCCCAGAGCGCGGCGTCGGTCACGGCCAGCACCGGCGGCGCGTCGATCAGCACATAGTCGGCCTGCTCTTGGAGCGCGACCAGGGCGTCGGCTAAGCGTTTGCGGCTGAGCAGCGCCACCGGATTCGCCACCGGCGGCCCGCCTACCAGCACTTGGAGGCCATCAATGGCCGTCTTTTGCAGCGGGGCCGGGCCGTCCTCCTGCAGCCAGTTGCTCAGCCCGCGCTGGTTGTGCAGGCCAAAGAGGTCATGCTGCTGGGGGCGGCGCAGGTCGCCGTCGACCAGCGTGACGCGGTCGCCCGCCTGCGCCATGACCACCGCCAGGTTGGCGACGGCGACGCTCTTTTCGGCCATGTCGTCGGCGCTGGTCACCAGCACCGTATGCAGCGGCTGTTCCAGCCCAGAAAACTCCAGGTTGGTGCGCAGGCTCTGATAGGCTTCCGCCGCGGCGCTGCGCGGGTCGGCCAAGGTGATCAAACTGGTCATGGTCGCTTCTCTTTTACGCTCACTTGATCTCCACCGTACCCAAGCCAGCCACATCGCCGGGCAAGGCCTGTATGCCCTGGGCGGGCAAGCGCGCCCCGTCGCGCCAATCATACAACCCGGCGATCAAACGGTAAACACCGGGCGCAAGTTCATCGGGCAGACGCAGCGTCTGGGTGTCGACTACCCGATGGCCGGGCAGCCAGGCCGACGTCGGCAGCGGCCCCAGGGCATCGCGCGGCTGCCAGTCGAGCTGCGCCGCCGTGCCGCCCGCGGCGTCGAGCAGATGGACAAAAACGGTGTAGTCCTGCGCCACCGGTGCGGTCGCCCGCCAGTGCAGTGTCAAGGGCAGGCCGGTCCCGGGCTGGGCTGTAGCCGGAATGTTGACCCCCTCCAGCGCAATCTGCTCGCCAAAACGCGCGTCCAGCGGACGGGCGGGCGGCAGCGTGGACAACACGGCGTCGGGCGCAATTCGGCTCCAGCCGCCATCGGCGGTGCGCTGATAGCCGCCCAGGCGCAGCAGCGTGCCGTTCTCCAACACCGGCAGCCCTGTATCGGCGGCGTCTATCGCCAGCCGGTCGCCCTCGGTCCAGTTCTCGCCGGCATAGACACCCAGCGCCAGCGTAAAGCGGCCGGCCTCCAGCGTCCAGGGCAGGGTCGAAAGCTGCACCGGCGCGCCCGGCGTCCATGTGGAGGTAGGATACCACAGCACTGCAACCGGCGGATAAAACTCGCTGTCATGCAGCAGCGTGCCGTCGGGGGCCAGATAGGCCACATAAAAGCGCAGGTCGCGGTCCAGAGGTACAGACGCCTCCCAGAGCAGGTTCACCACGAGTTCACCATAGCGGTCCGTGGTCACCTCATGGCCCAGCAGACGCAGCCCGTCGCCGAAAATCGCCGGTTGCGTGTTGGGTGGCCGTGCATCGGTGCGCCGCCAGGCAGTATAAAAGGCATCTGGGATCGATCCAGCAGGCACGCCGCGGCGCAGCAAGAGATAGCCGTCCTCCGCCGCGGCCACGCCAAAGCCGCCGGCCAGCAGCCCGTCCACCGTGGCGCGCACGTCGTTGGGATGCTGCGGCCAGGCCGGGCCGGTCACATCGATCAAGATGGTGTCGGCGTCTTCGATGCGCGGGAAGATATAGATCGTCTCGCGCCCGCTGACGTGCGGGTTGAGCCGGTCCTGGGCCGACACCTTGGCATCGGGCGGGATCTGGGCGATGATCGCCGCGGCGCGGCGATGGTGCTCGGTCACGGTCAAGGCCAGGGCGTTGCCGCTGCCGGGCAGATAGCCGTGCAGCCGCTGGTCGGCCAGGCCCAGCAGCAGGATCAGACCGGCCATCCCCGGCACGACCCAGCGCCCCCACGCGGCCCGCCCCCCCAGCCAGCCGCGCAGGCGCGCCAGCCCCATCACCGCCGCGGCCAGCACAAAGGGCACGATGGGCGCGGCATAGATCAGCGTGTGCACCTGGTGCATCGGCGGGAAATCGGCCAGCAGGTTGATCGCCAGCGAAGGCAGCGCCAGCAGCAGCACCTCCGGCGCCAGCAGCGCCAAGAGGCCCGTGGGCCAGAGCAGCTTCCACAGATAATTCCCGGCCTGGGCCGCGGATAACTGCGCCCAGGCCAGGCCGGGCCGCGTGAGCAGCGAGATAACCATCGCGCCCGGCGTCTCGCCCAGATAGCCGTAGCGACCCCAATGGATATTGCCCGCGGCAAAGCGGGTTTGGATGACAAAGACGGCCAGGAATGCCCACGCCAGCGCCAACGCCATCGTGATCAGACCCCAGCGGGCGCGGCGCTGGACGACCAGCGCATAGAGGCCCAGCATCAAGACCAGCAGCGCCATCTCCTCTTTGCAGCTTGCGGCCAACACGGCAAAGAGCGCAAACCAGCCCGCCCGCCCCACGATCAGAAAATAGAACGCGGCCAGCAGAAAGGTGGGCGCCAGCGTGACCGGGTGAAACTCCAGCCAGTTGGCGGCCTGGATCGTAGGGTGGAGCAGGTAGACCAACGCAAAGGCGAGGCCGGCCCAGGCGCTGCGCAGTTGGCGGCGCGCCAGGGCAAAGAGTGGCAGCGCGCCCAGCGCCACGGTCACGGCCTGCACGATCAACAGCAGCGGCGGCTGCGGGTAGAGCCGGTAGAGCGCGGCGATGGGCAGCAGGATCGGCTCGACGTGCAAGCTGAGCCGGTTGACCGTGCCGGGCTGATTGGTCAGATGAAACCAGTTGCCGTGCGCCGTGTTCCAGATCGCCTGGTTGAGGTTGCCCATGTCGAGGGCGCGCGCCTCGAACGCGGCGTAGCGTTCGAGCGTGATCAGGCTGAAGGCGACGGCATAGGCAGTGACCGCCAGCCAGAGCAGCAGAATAGGCAGAGAGGATCGGGCAGCCAGGCGGCGCAAGGGGTATTCGGAATATTCACGCCACCGTGGGCGCTTCGACGCGGCCCGGCTGCGTGCCGGCCTGGGGCGCGTCCTTCTGCCCGCTCGGCGCCGGGATGGCCCCCAGGACAGGTACGCCCAAGGCGCGTTCCAGCGCGGCGGGCGTGCGCAGCAGATCCGCTTCGGCCCAGGTCAGAAACAGCACCACCAGCCCGCCAAAGAGCAGCCCCAACACGGCCCCGGCAATGGCGTTCATCAGCGGCTTGGGCTGATACTGGTCATAGCCGATGGCGCGGCTGCGGATCTTGACCTCGATGCGGTCGCCCTTGTCCTGCTGGGCATAATAGGCGGTGCGCTCCTCGACAAACTCGTCGGCCAGCGTCAGCGCCATCAGCTTGGCGACCTCGCCATCGCGGGCGCGCGCCTCGATCTTGACCGTGAAATCACTGGAATCGGCCACCACGTCGACATGGCTCAAAAAATCGTAGGGGTTCTGGTCAAGCTGGGCGCGGTCGATCACGCGCTGGGCGATCTCCGGCGTCTGTAGGTTGGCGGCGAAGTTGCGCAGCAGATCCTTGGCCGTGTTGCCCAGCCCCCAGTCGGGCCGCGCCGGCACGGTGCTGACATAGACGGTGGTGCGGTACATCGTCTCCTGCAGATAGCTGACACCATACGCCCCCGCCGCGGCCAGCAGCATCGCCGCCACGATGATCCAGCCGCGCCGCCGGATGATCTGCATGTATTCTTGAATTGTCATGCGCGTTGACCTCGCTTCCCAAATTCCATTCTATCACCTTCGCCATGCTTGGGCATCTTAGCGGTGTTTGGGGATTTCGCCAAGCAGCGGCAGCCCCAGTTCCTCCAGCGTGCGGCGGTCGCGCACCGAGGAATCGAGATAGTCTAGTAGAAATGCCAACCCCAGCCCCACGGCCAGCCCCAAGGCGATGCGCAGCGGCCATTCGAGCTTGTCGCGCAGGCCCGGGCCGACCAGCCCCACCGCCGGCGGGTCGAGCAGGGTGACGCCTGCGCCCTCGGTGCCAAGCTGCTGAAAATAGCGCGGGGCGTTTTCGCTCAGTTCGGCGGCGGCGGCCGCGGCGATGGCGGCCAGCTCCTCGGCGTTGCCCCAGGTAAAGCTCAGGGTGATGATGCGATGTTGTTTGCCCGTGGCCGCGCTGCCTTGGATCGTGCCCGCAGGCACTTGCAGGCTGCGATCCGCCAGCCGTGCGCTGACGGCGCGTGCAAAGAGATCGCTGCGCACCACCTCGGTGAAATCGTCTACTAAATATTCGCTGGTGAGCCAAGCATAATAGCGCGGGTCATAGGCGGCGACATCGGCCTCCGCCGCGGGCATCACCCCCACCAACATACGCATCGACGCGCTGTAGCGAGGCGGCGGCGTCTGCCAGGGGCGCAGTTGCACGGCGCTGAAGGCGGCGACCAACCCGGCCAAGAGCAGCGGCAGCCACCAGCGCCGCCGCAGCACCTCCCAATAGGCGATGAGTTCCATAAACGCATCGTCTCGTACTTTCTCGTACTTTGTAGGGACAGGCCCCCGTGCCTGTCCGTGCGCGTGCCTGTCCGTGCGCGCGCCCGTCCGTGTGGCAGGCGGGCGGCCACGGGGGGCCGCGCCCTACCATTAGTCAGCGTACCGGCTCCGATATGACGCTGGTCAGGGCAACGGGCGCGGCGGAGAGCACTTGGCGCACATAGCCGGTCAGCGCCGTGCGGAAGGCCGCGGCGCTAAAACGTTCGGCCTGGGCGCGGCAGGCCGCCGGGTCATAGGCCGCGGCGTCGAAGCGCGCCAGGCTCTCGGCCAAACAGACGGCGCTCTGCTCGGCAAAGTGCTCGCCGGTCACGCCGGGCAGCACCGTATCCAGCGCGCCGCCGCCCGCAAAGGCGACCACGGGCCGGCCCGCGGCCATCGCCTCCACCGGCGTGATGCCGAAATCCTCCAGCCCTGGAAAGAGAAACGCCTTGCAGCCCTGCATCAGTTCCCGGATGCGCGCACGCGTCTGCCAGCCGAGGAAATGGACGTTTGGCCCGGCCACCGCGCGCAGCGCGGCCAGGTCGCGGCCTTCGCCCACGACCAACAGCTTTTCCCCCGGCAGGTGGGCAAAGGCGGCTACGGCCAGGTCGATGCGCTTGTAGGGGATCAGGCGGCTGACGATCAGATAGTAGTCGCCCAGATAGTAGTCGCCCAGATAGTGGTCGCCCCCCTGGCGCATGGGCGCAGGCGTAAAGTATTCGGTATCCACCGGCGGATAGATGATCGTGCTGTCACGGCCATAGATGTGCCGGATGCGATCCTGCACGGTGCGGCTGATGGCGACGAAGTGATCCACGCGCTGAGCCGCGGCCCAGTCCCAGCGGCGCAGCAGCGCCAGCAGCGGGCGCAGCGCCGCATCGAGCGCGCCGCCGATCTGCTCGCGCGCCCGATATTGATCATAGAGCCAGAGAAAGCGCGTGGGGGTCAGGCAGTAGCAGATATGCAGCGCGCGGCGGGTGCGGGCGGCGGTCTGCACACCGTGACAAAACCCGCTCTTATTGCTGATCACCAGGTCATAGCCGCTGAGGTCCATGCCGCCAAAGGCCAGCGGATAGAGCGGCAGATAGCGTTGATGGTAGGCGGCGACGCCGGGCAGCCGCTGCATCCAACTGGTGTGGATCGGCCAGCGCCGGTAGGCGTCGGGCATACGCTCGGCGGCATAGATGCTGGTGTAAAGCGGTGCGCCGGGAAAGAGCGCCACCAGTTCTTCCAACACATTTTCAGCGCCGCCGCGCTGGTTGAGCCAGTCGTGGACCAAGGCCACGCGGCCGCCGGGCAGATCGCCGGAAGTCATGTCTGATCGGCTGGGGCCAGCCGCAGATCGCGCATCTCTTCGGCCACAAAATGGTCGATCAGCAGAATATAGAGCTGCTCGACCACGTCGGGGTCCATACCCACTTCCGCGGCCCAAGCCCGCCGCGCGCTCAAGACCTGCTGGCGGCGCGCCGGCGCGCGCACCTCCTGCTCG